>NZ_JABXJH010000035.1:0-51499 GCF_013373675.1 Bacteroides sp. L10-4 | reverse complement strand
AACTGAGCAAATACAAACTTGTCTTGAAACATATGCGGTCATAGTAAAACTACCGCAAAGATAAAATTTCAAGTCCGTTCGCTCGAAAAATCCATGTAACTAACTATATTTCAATAATTTCAAAGAAATTTTTCAGATTTTAATGGGACAGTAGTGATATAGATATTACTTAAAAACACATCATTTCTACACCTTCATTTTCTCACTCAATCCCAGACTTCAGATTAAAGTCTACCACTGCAAAAGGTTATAACTCACCCCAACACCAACATACCATCCATCCGGATAACCATACCCAGCCTGCAAACCAAATCCCCACCGCTTCTTCTTCGGTTTAACAACCACCGAATGATAGATGTCATTCGTCACCGTCTGATACACCGTCTTAGGAAATACCTGCAAACTATCCAGCCGAGGGTCTACATATCCGCTCACCACAGCCCGATACGAGCTGTCTCTATATACCACTTGTCGGCGATGGAGCAAGGTATCACCTATCCGTGTCGTGTCATCCGGTACGAAACGCCAGAACACAGCCATCGGTGCAGAGATAAGCATCGTATCTACCTTGACAACCGTCTTTATCTTCGTCTCTACACGAACTTCAGCCGGAGGCTGCTCATGCGGACGGAACCAAACCACTATACAAGCAATTGCCAGCAGTACAATTAATATCCACGGTAACTTTTTCATTCCTCGAATCTCAAATCGTTTATACGGTTCATCCACCCCCGTTTGAATTTATTGTTCGCCGGACGAGAACGGCATATATCCTCGATGAAATCGAACCGTGCAATCTTAATCATGTCGAACAACTCACGCGGGTTCCTGGCATTCACCGCAGCAATGGTCTTAGGACCTACTATTCCATCCACAGTAACACCAAGCAAGCGTTGAGGTATCTTTATTCCGTGTGCACCGGATGCCCACACCCAATCAACCAATATATTAGCAACTGATTGCGATTTAATCTCGTCAGCTTTCCATCTGTCCCAATAATGTGGCTTGAGCACCCGGTTAACGACATCCTCACGGGTAAGCAGACGCAGGTCATCCACGTCTATATCACCGTCACCGTCCTTGTCATAGCCGCATGACTTCCACGTACCGATAGTCACACCCATATTCGTAGCACCTCCAAGGTCTGCCGGGTCATTCACGAAACCGCCTTCCCATTTGAGAATCCACGGCGCTAATTTATACACATTCACCATTCTTATTTTCCTCCTTGATTTTTGGTTTTACATAAAAATACAATATATTTGCAAACGCCTTTGTTTAAACTTTAAGTTGTGTAGTATTAAGGGAAAGGGAGTCGTTGTGAAACACCTTCCTTTCCGCGAATCAGTAGCCGTTTTGCGGTTCTCTGTCACCGCATTTCTTCCTCTCACACCGTTTAAGCGCCAGTTCCAGTTTCAGGTCAGAATTAGTCTCCTTCAGTGTAAACAATTCATCCTGCACCTTACGGAGCCGGTCAGTCTGCTCCACAAACCGCTGTTCCTTCTCCGAAAGCTGCTTCTGCAGGAACTCGTTGTACTCCCGTAAAGCCTTGAACTCCTCAACATCCGCATGGGCATCCTCAATACGCGCATTGGTCTTGCGCGACATCCACCACTTAACAAGCTGCTTGATGCCCTCGATGCCACCGAGTGCGGTCACCAACATAATCCAATCATTCATTTCCATTTCTCCCGGTTTAACAATCGATACAAATTATAAGCACCCCCACATAAGCACAAGCAAACGCTGCCATCTCCGCCCAGAACAGCCATTTCCGGTATCTCAACATGATAACAACGGCTATCGGGAAAGCAACCGCAGGCAAGTACCACATACCGGAGAGACAAACCCAAAGAATTGTAGCTAATCCGGCTATTACTGTCCCTGCATAATGTACTTTGCTCTGAAATTCCTCCTTGAACAGCGGGGCTGTCCCGACGAACATCAGCCCACCGCAAGCAAGAAATGCCAAACATTGCAGGTTCTCCGATGAGCATTCAATCCACACCGGCATAAGCAGCATGGCAGGAACGGCCATCGCCGCCTGAAACAGCCACGCCGAGCGGTTCCGTTTCTTCAGTTGATAATAGGTGTCAGAGAGCGACCAGGGCACTCCGCACACTCTCACCGCATACATTATGTACATAGTGAGCAAAAACAGCGACATAAAACATAAGTAAATCATAAGCTATCAATTTAAAGGTTGAACACTAATTTTTCAGGATAACCGGAAGTGTAATCATACGCTCCGACCTCCTCTTTCGTAGCAAGTCCCATAACCGCGGTCAGATGTTCCTGCGTGGCATTATAGCATTCCAGGGCATACAGTTCCAGTGCGGCCAGCATCTGCAAGGCAAGAGGAATGGGGATTACATACTTCACGGCATCATACCACAGCACGGTTGTCTCCTTACCCACAGCCTGCTCGATAGTAATTGAGTTTACCAGTCCTACCCGCGTATCCTTGTCAAGCCACATCCGCTTGCCGCCAAGCGTAAAGGAATTCACGGCATCGGACCCGTCGTAAACAGCAATTTCATTGACCTTCGCACTCTTCACACCCTCCAAAGTCGGTTCATAGGGAGGGGTTAATTCACATTCGAGAATTTCCTTTGCAGACGCTGCCGGATGGGCTTCGTAAAATGCTTCCTGTTCCGCATTCAACGGTACCCAGGCTCCATCCAGGTAATCCTCATAGGTTGTACCCACTTCATAGTTTTCGTCCAGTTCAAAATCAAGACGGACAACTTTCTCCTCTGAATAAATATGTATATATTGCATTATTGTTAAAGCCTATTTTTATTCATTATGATAAATCGGTAATTCGTTCTAATACCTGATGTAAGCGGTGCCGTATTTATTTCAGTAAATGAGCCCAGATAATCCGAAGATTTGAACATACGATACGGAGAAGAACTTTCCTGTGCTATCGCATACTTTCCGTCAGACGAAAGCCCCAAAGCAAAGCTATTGCCAATAACGGAATGCTTCAATGCCCAGGTTTTTCCGTAATCGGCGGATATACGTGCACCGGAATAAGAGTACCCTCCCTCTATAACCATATATTTCCCGTCATAGGATATGGCCAATGTACGGGCAGAGAAACTCGAATCGGTAATTTTAGTCCACGTCTTCCCATAATCCCCGGAATAATAGGCATAGTATAACTTTGATGAACTCTCCCTGTTGCAGCAACACAACATGTATTTGCCGTCACCGGAAATGGCAATCTTTGTGATAGGCCCCCTGAACATTTCACTGCTGAAAGTTTCTCCATAATCGGAAGATATAAACAGCTCATGGGTAGTATAATAGGGAGAATTTGACGCATATGCCACTACGTATCTGCCGGAATGGGACATTTCCACCCCCATGAGAGGCACGGTATTGTCTTTTAATCCATTAGAGACCCGCCATGTTTTCCCATAATCCCCGGAAAGCATCAAATCATATTTGTTATTGCTATTCTGACACACAATAGCGACCAGATTCCCCCTGCCGTTGCAGGCTATCGAGTACACGGAATAGCAATTATCAGGCTTGAAAGGTTCTGCCGTCTCCAGAAAATCCGTAGAACGCAATAATCCCACATTTGCCATATAGCACGAGCAATAGATATGCCTGCCGTCTCCGGACATGGCAATCCTCGTTCTATCGTTGCTGAAAAAGTATTCGTTTACATTAGGAAGGTCGGAAGGTTGTCTTCTGGTCCATGTCATTCCACAATCCTTGGAAATATCTATTAAGGCTCTACTGTCGGAGAATGCAATCACATACTGACCGTCCTTTATATTATTGCTTCGTCTTTTTAATACACTCATAAACCTTAGTCCCTTGTTTTTACGGATATTGAATAGGCGCCAGCGGCATAGCACCAGATACTAATCTCAAAGATATCTCCAGCGGAAACACTGATTGAAGTACCGGACATCGAAGTGAACGCGCCGGTATTGGGTATCGGCTGTGTGAATGCCGCCGATGCGACGCAGCGGATATACAAGTCATTGCCCACTGACATTCCGGAAGCAAGGCTGATGTTCGTGGCAGAACCCAACCTTGCAGTGATACTTCTCTTGGAAATTGGCAGGGAGGCCAGTGTCGTGACCGTATTCGCACCGGTGACTGTCGGGTCACCGACACCTTGCGGCCCTTGTGGTCCTTGCGCACCAGTCGCCCCTTTAGGTCCAGTAGCTCCGGTAGCACCCGTAGCGCCTTTTGCTCCGGTAGCACCCTTCAGGTTCTTGAAAGCAAAGGAAAAGGTTCTGGCCAATGCGGTACCACCGAGAGAAACGGTCACGGAGGGCGTACCGATGTTGGCGTCAACCGTAGCAGTAGCACCGGTAATACTGGCACTTGCACCTGCTGCACCCGTGGCACCAGTAGCACCGGTAGCGCCTTTTGCACCCGTATCACCTTTGTCTCCTTTATCGCCCTTTGGACCTTGTATTCCTTGTGCACCAGTGGCGCCTTTTGCACCAGCAGGACCGGTAGCACCAGTATCACCTTTTACTCCTTGCGGTCCTGTGGCACCGGTATCACCTTTCATGCCCTGTGGACCTTGTACGCCTTGAGGACCTTGCGCTCCCGTATCCCCCTTCTCGCCTTTATCGCCCTTTGGACCTTGCAATTGTCCTTGACTTTGCCAATCACCGTTATACCAGGCATAATATGTATAAGGCAATGCAGTTCCAACGGAATAGAAGCCAGTGATGTTTGACCCGTCAGGTACAGCAGTCTTTAAGGCATCAAGCGTATCGTAACGTCCAAGAAGGGTGAATGTATCTCCCGGCTTGCCTTTCACATAGATATCCGTCTTAACGTATTCTTTAGCGCTCTTATCCCATTGGTATACATAGTGGTCTGCACCGATGTAGGTAGGATGTTCTGCCGCATCAGTAGCATTCGCAGTAGCCGTCTCCGATTCCTGCTTGAGGGCAGCAAATTCAGTGACACGGGTACTTTCAGCATTTACGCGTCCGGTTTCGGCTGTTTGGCGGTTAGTTTCCGCACTATTACGTGTATCCTCAGCAGTGCTTCGGGCATTCTCAGCAGTAACGCGCTTACCTTCTGCTGTAGCACGACCGGTTTCAGCATTGACACGACCCGTTTCGGCTGTCTGTCGGGTTGACTCTGCGTTGGCCCGCACTGTCTCAGCATTTTTACGTTCCTCCTCGGCGCTGACACGTTTACCTTCGGCAGTAACACGGCCGGTTTCGGCAGTTGCCCGTCCGGTCTCAGACGTCTGTCGGACCGCTTCAGCTTTGTCTCGCTCTGTCTCTGCCGTTTTCCTGAGACCTTCGGCTGTCACACGTTCCTTTTCGGCATTGATACGCGTAGTTTCAGCAGATGCGCGGGTACTTTCAGATGAAGCACGCTTTGTCTCAGCCGTTTCACGGGATTTCTCAGCTTCCTTGCGTGCGTTCTCCACTATGACACGCTCCGCTTCGGCTTTGCGCACTTCCTCAGCAGCTTCCTCAGCAGGGGCAGACAGCAACTCAAGCGGTGCCTCGACCACCGATTCTTCCATACCGGCAAGACGGAGGGCGGGCAGGCTCACGATATCGGCCAGCGAATCGACAATCTCCACATCGCCCACACCTTGGGAGCCGACAAGAAGGGCTTTCTTCACCTCCTCTACAAGCTGGTTGAACTGATTTGATTCCAATACCATAATTTTCAGAATTGATTTAAGATGGCTGGATGACATTCAGTTGGTTAATTACCGCACGTTTCACGGCAGCTATGAGCCGCGAGTTCTTCACCACAAGTTCAAGAGCCTTGCAATACTGTTCCGGGATTTCCACCGCATCTTTCGAGTAGTAGATTTCCCGTGCCAAGTCTTCAAAGCCTATATCCAGAAGGATACTTCCGTTGTACATCATTTCATTGCCGACCGTTTCGGCTACGTCGAAGGTCTGCTTGGCGCCTTCGAATGAGGTCTGGGCCTCGATTTTCTTAAAGTTGATTTTCATACTTTCTATTTTAATTATTCTATATACTCATCCATGACAGATACCAATTCCCCAAAACCCGTTTTATCACATGCCATTCACGCCCGTTGATATTCGTCCTGGAAGAGTTCGCGAACGTACCAGAAGGAAAACTGATGGTATTCCCGTTCGGCATTATCCATATCTCATGCCCGTCAGAAGAGGACGGAAGGGATATAGTACAGTTACCGTAAAAAAGCAGTGTGTGGTCGGTCGCCTTAATGCTGTACCTTGTAACCGAAGAGAGTATCACGTCAGTATTCCGGTATACACCTTGCGTCTTCAGCGGCCCGGCAATTTCCAGAGTCCCGGAGGACGGAGCATACATCTTCCCCACTATCACATCACCACCGAAATAGCTCTCGCCGGAAGATACGTGTATGGCCCTATTGCGCCCCGGAATGGTTGCAGAGATGGTTACCACCCCTTTGACTGTGCCCGCTTCCATAGTCTGGTAGGGCCTTATCAGGATGCTATTGGCTCCTCCGTCCGACGCTATCGCATGCAGATAGTAGCTCTTGCTGAGTTCGAATTGCGTAGTGCTATCTGTAAGGTCGGTCACGAACGCTCTCGAGTTGGTGGATATACCGTTACCATGCAGATATAGATAGTCACCTATCCGGCCGCTGGAGGCGTTTATCTTTCCGTTTACGGTGATGCCGTTCAATATGGCGTTGGCACCGGAAATATTTCCTTTCAACGTAAGATTATTGGCTGTGATATCGTTAAGCGTGGCATTGGCACCGGATATGGTACCTTTCAGGGTAAGGTTGTTCGCGGTGATATCGTTCAAGACAGCATCCCTGCCCGTTATACTCCCTTTCAAGGTAAGATTATTGGCGGTGATATCATTCAGTGTAGCCCCCACCCCGGTAATGTTGCCCTTCAACGTAAGGTTATTGGCAGTAATGTCGTTCAGGATGGCGTCAATACCTGAGATATTGCCTTTTAATGTCAGATTATTAGCTGTAATGCCGTTCAACGTAGCATCCGTGCCCGTTATGCTGCCCTTTAGAGTCAGGTTGTTTGCCGTGATGTCGTTCATCGTCACACGCCCGTTTGTATCGACCACGAAACTGCCGTTGATGATGGTCTTTCCCGTAAAGTTTATCCGGTCAGCCTCGATTGTAGCATTGGATATCAACCTGCCCGCTTCGCCTTCGGTGATGAACGCGCTGATTTGAGCACGCCTGACGATATCACCGTTGGGGTCGACCTTTTCCGCAAACATGGTGGCGATATTGCTCTCCGTCACTAAACCGGCTTTGTCGATATTGGTAATGTTACCTTTGGAATCGAAGGTTATCTTCTGCACGAACTGGTCTATACGGCTGGCCGTCTGGCTGATGGCTGAGGTATGCTGTTCCACGGTACCCTTCAGGCTGTTTGTGGCGGTCACCATACTTTCTATCTTCTCGGCAGTCACATGAAAGCTGCCTGCATGGGCGAACAGCTTGCCGTCCAGGTCAGAGACGGACGCACTGAAGTCTGCACGAAGACCGCGGGCCGATATGTCAATAGCAGACTTATATGCTTCGGTAATTCCAGTCTCAAGGCCTACAAGACCGGACGTGAATTCAGCTTTCAGACCACGGGCGGAGATGTCGATAGCAGAGGTGTATTCTTGCGTTATACGACTCTCAGTATTCGTCAGGTCCTCCGTGAACTTCGCTTCAAGGTTGCGCGCGGTAAGCAGGAATTCACTGTGATACTCTTCAAGCTTGCCTGCCGTGCTTCTGATTTCGTCAAGGTTCGCCTGAATCTTCTTGTCTGTAAGTTCAAAACGCATATTGAATTCCTCGCGCAAGTCAGCAAGAGCATCATCGGTTAGCGTAAGTGCATACAAGTACATGTCACCGGTAAAAGACATGTGGAAATCACCGGTTCCGTTCCACTTACCGGTTATCTCCATCTGTTTGAATTCAGTACTGGGATATAGGTCCTTAGAAAAGGAAATCGGGGTGTATTCCTCAAAACCTTCTTTGTTCTCGTTCTTGAAATGGAAGGCAAGAGTGCCGGGGCGCTTCACCAGATACTTGAAAGAGATAGTGAACTGCCGGGGGCGCTTGAGTTCGTCGAAGGTCTCAAAATCCGGATGGCGGTAAAAGTCTGAGTTGACCTGCTCGATATAGCTGTTCTTAAGGCGTAGCACATTCTTTGCGCGTTCGCTTACTATATCGGCGAAAGATTCCTTGTTCGCATAGAAGTTACTGTTGAAGTACAGCAGCCGACCGTCAACTCGGAAGATGCGTATGTTGCTGCTACCGGTCCAGTACTGCATGTCAGCGGCAAAAGACGCATTGTTAAGGTAATTGTTCAGGGCATTGATTTCATCACGCACGGATGAGATTTCAGACTTGATAAGTCCTTCAATGACAGTGAACATTGTCAGGATGTCCTCACCGGCCATCGTAAGGAATCGCCCTTTGATTTCTACGCCACCTTCCGGTGTGTACTTGATGTAAGTGCTCTCATCACGGGCGCCGATATAGGAAGTACCGTACACTTTCATGTAGGCATGCCCGGTGGATTTGTCAACACCGAAGGAGATTACATCTTTCCCCGTTAGGTTGAAGTCGTCAATGCCGGTGTAGAAAGTTATAGACGGGGATGTCTCGTTGGTAGACGATAGCACGATTGCGCTTTGAAGGTCTACATCTGTACGGTGGCCCAATCCTATAATATCGTCACCTGCTTGGGGGATATCACTACCTTCATCACAGATGGCCTTGGATAAGTCAATATAGTCACGCCCCACAGCCATGACCTCACGCCAATAGTAGCGGTTGGAGGCGTTCAGGGTAGTCCCTTCGACGATGTTGCACTCCTTTGCTTGCGCCAGCGAGCCTACACTAAATTCGTTTGCTATCGCTTCACCTTCCTGCTCGGCAAGGAAATAGCAGCGGTAGGCATCTTCCAGTTCCTCCACGCGGATGCACTTCATACCGGCATGGGTGATTATCTGTTCACCGCCTACATGGGTGGCTTTCTTAACCTGCAGTTCTTCAAAGACGGCCTTTATCTTCACATACAGACGGTCAACGACAGCTTGGGAAGTACCGTCTTCACGGACGGTAATACCACTGCCATTCTTGCCAATCAAAAGGCCTTTTAAGAATGTGATAACCTCCTCCGCTACGTCGCTTGCATCCTTTCTCAAGAACATTCTTAGGGTACGTAAAGCAGAGAATACATTGAAGTTGCTTGCGGCCGTAGCGTCGTTGGTCTTGATGACATAGATGTTGCTTCCTCCCGAACCGGTGAAGGTCTGTCCCTTAAAAGTCAACTCTTCGACTTGCGTTTCAATATCGGAAAGGCGGGAATAGGCGGTGCTTTCGCCAATCGTATACTGCGGGGAATCGTAAGGCTTGTCGAGGTTGATTTCAAAGCCGATGACACGGGACAAGCGCCCGTCCTTGAAGTAGGCAGGATTGACAAGGTTGATGCGCTGTCCTATGTCAAAGCTGTGATTTATTTGGTCTTTGTGTACCCAGATGGAGTTGAGCGTAGCCGTATAGGTGCCGTCGTCGATGCAGGTCTTTGCCACGTACTTCTTTGCAGTGGCAAGCAGTTCCTCTTCGGCAGCAGCCACCAGCCCAAGTTCGGTTATCTTCTCGGCATTCCAACCAGACAGTACATACTTGTCACCTTTTGAAGGGAACAACACTTCATCCGGCAAGGAACGGCCGTAGTCTTCATTCTGTACAATCTCCCAAAGCTGGGCATCAGGATTCCATGTGCCGTCGTCGTTCTTCTCGGTCAGACCAAGAGGGTTAAAGGCAGCACCGAACTCCATGCCGTTGAGCTTGCCGGATTCGAACCTGATTTTGAGTTCCTGTCCTTCAAGGATGTATTCCTTCGAGAAGTTGATGCCTGAATCCTTGAACCGGTAGAAGGTAACTTTTGTCTTTGTATCATCTTCATTATCTACCTCGCTCTCATAAGAGCTTACACCGGTGATTTCACCCACCCGTTTGGGATAGACGTCGTCGAATACAACAACGGCTTCAATGGCTTCCAAATCGGTCAAGCCCTCGTGGGCATCCACGTATGGAGTGCCTGCCGGAAGCATAAGGCGCTTCTGGACGATACCGTTGACAACAGTGGTCTGGTCTACCGGGCGATAGTTGGTAGGGATGTTTCTTGTTGAACCGAACGCATAGATTCTTGTGGCATAAGTACCCTTGCTGTCACTCCGGCTCATGTCCTTGGCTTCCTTATCCAGTTCTATCTTAACAGCGTCGGAGAACTCACAGCGTCCGAAGTTGATGACATGGTCCGTTACCCAACAATCACAACCCCAGTTATCAGCCATGCTGAACATAGCATCAATGAGGTTGGTATTGTCATAGGTCATCAATTTGGAGGAGTTCTCGACACTATCGTCAATGGAAAACACGAAGTCTTTTCCCTCATATTTATAACCAAGAGCTTTCAAATTGCGAAGGAATACACCCATCTGGACATCCAGTGAAGCGGTAAGGGACCAGGACGCTTCCAGTCCTCCGTACTCCGGGGTGTACTTGAATATCTTTGTTTTCCACTTGAAATAGTAAGCGTCAAAACGAAGTTCATAGGAGTAGCCTCCGTTCTTGTAGGTCGGATAGGGAATATCTACAATCTGATAGATTTTTGCCAATTTACCGCCCATGGAGGCATCGAGTACCCCACGCAAGTCAACGTAATCACCTACTTGGAAATCGACTGGGGACAGAGTATTAAAAGGTAGTACGACATAGTCCTCTTTCATTAAAGAGAACTTGCCTTTTGCACCGGGATTGATACCAGTTGAAAAGCGGGTATTGCCTTGTATGTCCTTAATATCTATCATGTAAACAAAGGTCGGACATAAAAAAAAGAAGCCCTAAAAATTAGAGCTTCCATACACGACAATGAATTTAATGTCGTAAATTTCTAGCCTACAACACGGTTAGATGGATTGTACTCACAGAATTTGGCTGATATTTTCCCAAATGTCCGGTCTAAGCTTTGGGCATAAGAAACGCTCTTTCCTAAATATAGCAAATGATAAATATCACTACTGTTCTCAGGAATCTGAATATCAATTTTACCTTTGTAAAGTTCTTCATAAAAAGCTGTTTTCTTTGCCTGATAATCGGCAGGAGAATCACCTTCTACTGTAAAAACAAGAGTTAACTCACGCTCATCAAGCTTGGGGTTATCCATAAGAACTTGTTTCCCATGTTCCAAGCGTGATTTATTCTCTATAAACTCTTTCAGAGGTACCGGTGCTCCCAGTACATCAAGAAAGTTATCTCCCATTCTAACACCCCACTCTTTTAGGGCTTCTCTTCCGTTTATTATTAATTCTGCCATAACTATTATAGATTCTTTATATCCTGCTTGATATCATTTGTATTATCGAGTATTCGCGGACTATTTTTGGCAAGAATAACAGAGTTTTCAAGTATATCTCTACGGTCCATGTTACCTTCTACTTGGAATGTTCTCATTTCATCTACGATTCTTTCCATATTGGAGACTTTATCGGTCAATGCCTTTATGTCCTCTGTCGGGAAAACAACATGTACCTGCGACTGATAGCCGCTCGCTATTGTCTCTTTGGCTCTATCTGCGAAATTAGGAGTTCCAGATAACAAAGCTGGGACATCCCCGCTTCTAAGATTGAGCAATGAAAGTTTGCCATTGATGGATGAAAGTAAACCGGTCTGTTGAATGGACTGGTTCTTTATTTCTTCCCCGGCAACCTGCAAAGCTGTAAAACGTCCGTTAAGTTCTTCGCCGGTATCTTGTGACATGGCTTCAAAACCCTTACTACTCGCCTGCTGTGAAAACATGGTTCCAAAGAACTGGTTGATGGCATCAACTTCTTTCTTCATGTCGTCAACCATCGTCTGTTTCATGGAGTCGAGGAGCTGCTTTTCTTCGGAAGTCAAGTCGTCATCTCCCATGGCCTTTTTCCACTCATTGTACCACTTCTGCATCTGCGGTTTGAAGTTCTCCACATACATGGCCTTAATCAAAGCCTTGCGCATGTATTCGCTCATGTCATCGGAAATATCCTCCGCTGTGGCCTCTATATCGCACAAGGAATTCAGAATACCATCAGAGAACGACTCCCATTCCTGCTCAGCTTCATTACGGGCGTTCTCCGCTTCCTGGGCGGCTTCTTCCGCACGGTTGATGGCTCCCGTATCAAGAGTGGGGAAAAGCTTGTTAGCCGCATCCACAATGTCGACACCGGCTTTCTGAATTTCGGCTATCATCTCGTCCAGAGTCTTGCGCTCGGCCGTATCAATGGCACCGTCTTTCATAAATTCCGTATATTTGTAATAGTCAGAAGTATTTTGTTTGACTATCAGTGTATTATATGAAACTCGCATGAGAATGGGCAACGGATAAGAAAAATGCAAACTGTTTAGAATCACTATATTCCTCATGCTGTCAAATAACTCTTTATCTTTCTGCAAAGATAATGTTTTTCCTCTGAATACCGGAATTTTCCGGGTATAATCTTCACGGTGATTTCAAAAATAATCCAAATCAAGAATGACATCTGTACCGTAGCCGAGTTCACGTAACTCACAGGCAAAGGTAACTCGTGTTCTTATCGTACAAGCAAGGTCAAGCCCTCCGGGTGGCGTGGAAAAATCATCCTCGCCCCGGAGGGCTTCGGTATTTTTCCCGCCAACCTTGCATGTACGGAACACGACCTTTTAAAGCCTGTAGTTACGGGAACTCCGGCCCCGAAAAGCCGGACTAACAAAAAAACAATGTCATGTTACAGGCAACAAAGAACAAGTACGGTATTGAAACGCTCAAGACACTGAATGTTTTGTACGACCATGAACATTGGCTGACGCAGGAGGATGTGGATATGGCCAACCGTTATGTCGAACTTATAGAGCAGACGCGCTCGGAAATCACACCGCAAACCGGTGACAGGCTGATTTATCTCAGCCGTCATGGGGACTATTACGGCAATGCACTCATAGACAGTATGGATGAAAAGAAAGGCCTGCTTTCCATCTGCGAACAGCCGTATGTCCCATTCGTATGGCAATCTGCGGATAATATCCGCCTGAGCGTCAGCGGTGGAGCTTTCCACCATGTAAAAACGGATGATCTGAAATTCAACGGTTGGACGGAAGGAGCATTCAAAGACTGGGGACATTGCGGATCGTGCGCTCACGGATCAGTTACATTCACGGCAAAAGTCCCACAATGGATTTACCGTGAGCCGGAACCGCTCTATGGTGATTTCACGACAGAGACATACCGCCGTTTTTATCTTCACAAAGACCTGGAAGCGAGAAACCTCTACCAAAGTCTTGATATCGCTTTTCACAATGAAGAGGACTTCCGGCAATTCCTGCAAGACTATGAGGGAACGGTATTCAAGGGGAATTGGAAAAACCAGATCGTGGTATGGTGCTTCCGCAGGGAATATGTCTTCCTGCCTCTGTCGGAATGGGAAAAGATTGATGTCCCGGCAGTGGAGCGAAGGCTTAATTTCCATCCCGAGCAGGTGAAGATTGTCAAGGACATGGAGAAGCACATCACCTATTTCCACCGTATCCAATCACAGGATTTCTAACACTTAAAATCAAACAGATATGCAAACGACAACATCATTCAAACCCGGCAACGCTCCCGACCTGCTTTCAGGAATATTGAGCGTACAAGTAAGAAACGAGGACAAGATTACCGAGCAAGACCGCCTGTTTTGTCAGAACCAGCAGGACATGCTCTACAAGACGCTTGACCGGATAGACCGCTGGTATACCATCTTCAAGGAAGAGGCGGAACAATACCGAACAGAACGGGACTTCTCATACGACGACAATGGGAAAATATCCATGCGTGACCTTTACTCGCTCAGAAACGGTAAGGACGATTATTCGCACAACGAGTTCAAGCCGTTCGATGTGCTGAACGATTTGGTAGACAAGAACCACAACGCCAACTCTAACTTCGCCAACCGTATCATCGCCTACTTCAACAGGACGTACAACGTGTCGGTGCCGGAACAAAGGATAAACGAAAAGACACTCCGCATGGGCTTCCGTCCGGTCTATGGGACATACGTGGATGCGGTTATCGAGCATTTAGGTGGCAAGAGTTTCCGGGAAACGGCAGTGGAAGAACTGCTTGCCAGAGTCGCAAAGGTAGTCAAGCCTTCCTGCTGGAGCAAGGTCAAAACGGAGCTGAAGAAGGACAAGATTGTCTTTCCCGAAATCATTCGCTTCGATGATTATTACATACAATACCACCAACGGTGCAAAATCAGTTACAATTACAGTGGAGAGCTGGAAACCCTATGCGCGGGTATCGCTTACGGTGCGGATGATGTACTGTGCGGCAACTCGAAAATGATTATCCGTTTCGATGACAACGACGTGTCTGTCAATGACTGGTACGACCTCACGACCACCAACGCCGAGCAAATCCGATTCTACAAGAACGGACGTATCGACGTCAAATTCAAGGACAGCGCGGCAGCCGAGAGCTGCTTCAAGCGTCTCCGATTGGATGAAATCACATTACCGGAGAACTGACCATGAGAAGAATCCCACAGCACCCCGTAAGGCAACTCTTGCGGGGTGTCTTCATTTCCAACCGTAAACTATTAAAGATATGTACGCCATCATACCCCAACAGATACCACAGGACAGGCGGGCCGAGGTCAACGAGAAGATTCTTTTCGCCATAGACTCCGGCAAGGATCTGATTCTGGCGGAGAGCATCTACAACTGCTATACCGGCATCGGCGGGCTGCACAACCTGAAACAGTCCGACTTTGCCAATTACAACGAGTACGCGGAGGCCAAGAAAGAGTATGAGATGGGACAGTTCTTCACCCCGCATGAAGTATGCAGAGACATAGTGGATATGCTGTCTCCGGCCTCTTCCGAGATGATACTCGACATGTGCTGCGGCATGGGAAACTTCTTCAACCACCTTCCGAACCATCATAACACCTACGGTTTCGACATAGACGGAAAGGCGGTGGCCGTTGCAAGGTATCTCTACCCGGACGCCCATATCGGGAAATGCGACATCCGGCAATATTACCCGGAACAACGCTTTGACATCATTATCGGCAATCCGCCTTTCAACCTGAAATTTGATTACAGGCTGTCACAGGAATACTATATGGAAAAAGCCTACGATGTGCTCAACCCGGCAGGCATCCTGATGGTCATTGTTCCCAGCTCGTTCATGCAGAGCGAGTTCTGGGAGAAGACACGCATAACGGGCATCAACAGCCGGTTCTCGTTCATCGGGCAAGTGAAGTTAAATCCCAATGCCTTCGCTTCCACGGGAGTCCACAACTTCAACACGAAAGTAATGGTGTTCCTGCGCAAGTCGCTGCATATCGAGATGCAGGCCTACAACGCGGAAGAGTTCATCTCCATGTCTGAATTGAAAGAGCGCATCCGCGAGGCAAGGCTGATGAAGCACAAAATACGCTTCGACCTGATGCGCGAGACCAACCGGATTGACAAGGAGGAACTGGAGGTATTCGAGTACAAACTCGCCAAGTACATGTACGAGTTGAAAGCCCACACCAAGCTGAACAAACACATAGACAAAGCGGAAGCACTGGTCACGAAGTTCCGTAACCAGAAACCGCCGGAAAATGCCACCCGGGAACAGGTAAACCAATGGGAGAAGAACAAGCTGACCACGACCAAAGTCCTCGGTATCATCCGCAGGTATATCACCTCGCAGAATACCGTACCACGCAAGGAAGTGGCCCTGGTGAAGACCTCCTACGGCTTCAAGCTGAAACAGTATGCACCCCGTCTGCTGGATAAGGTTTCACACAAGGCGGCAAGTATCAATGACCTTGTGCTGGGACGGAGCGAACTTCCCTTACCGGAACTGCCGACTGAAAAGAACATGCGCCAGATACGTGCAGCGGAAAAACTGATACGCAAGAAACGCAGGCAATACGAAAACCAGAACCGGCAGTTTACAGAAATGCAACCAGACCCATTTCTGCAAGAATACCTCGATCGCACCACTTTCAGAAACAAGGACGGTGAGATATGTGAGTTTACATCACTTCAAAAACACGACCTGAACCTGGTCTTGCAGAAGCGTTATGCTTTGCTGAACTGGCAGCAAGGTTCCGGCAAGACGGCAGCCGTGTATCATCGGGCAAAATACCTGCTTAAATTCCATAAGGTACGCAATGCCGTCATTCTGGCTCCGGCCATTGCCACCAATATGACTTGGATACCGTTTCTGACAATCAATCGGGAGAAATTCCGTATAGTCAGAAGTAATGCCGATTTGGAAACAGTACCTGAAGGTGTATTACTCATCCTCTCCACCTCCATACTCTCCAAACTGAAGCGTGGACTGTCAAAATTTGTCAGACGCACATCCGGGAAACTCTGCCTGGTTTTCGATGAATCCGATGAGATAACCAACCCGTCTTCACAACGGACAAGGCTTGTCTTGAGCATTTTCCGCCGTCTCAAATACAAGATACTCGACACGGGAACCACCACGCGGAACAACATCGCGGAACTGTACAGCCAATTTGAACTGCTGTACAACAATTCCGTCAACATGGTCTGCTGGTGCGACCGGATATACCACGAGAACAGAGACAAGGAGATAGAGGAAGAAAGCAACCGGCATTACGGAGAGCCGTTCCCGGCTTTCAGAGGCCATGTGCTTTTCCGTTCCTGTCATTGCCCCGGAAAATCCACCGTATTCGGCATAGAGAAGCAGAACCAGGACGTGTACAACAAGGAGGAACTGGCGGAGCTTATCGGAAAGACCATCATCACCCGCAAGTTCAGGGACTTCGCAGGCGAGAAGTACAAGATACGTACCCATACGGTCAGCCCGGCTGAAGGCGAGCACGAGGTTTACCGCGTCATTATCGAGGAATTCTGCCGCATTTGCGAGCTGTATTACAACAGTACGGGAGACGCGAAGAAGGATGCCGGGCTTAGGCTCATGCGACAGATCAAGCTGCTCATCAAGGCGTGCTCCGTCCCGCACCTGATAGATGGCTATTTCGGCGACGGGATTCCGAACAAGACAAGATATATCGAGAAACTGATACGGAAGATTCCCGGCAAGGTGGCTGTCGGCTGCACCTCCATAGCGGCGTTCGACCTTTACGAGAATCATCTCCGCGAATGCTTTCCGAACCGTCCGGTGTTTGTGGTCAAAGGCGACGTGACCTTCAAGAAACGGCAGAGCATCGTGACTGAGTTCGATTCCACCGTCAACGGCATACTGGTCTGCACACAGCAGAGTCTGAGCAGTTCGGTGAACATCCCGACCTGTAACGATGTGATTCTGGAATCGCTCCAATGGAATATCCCGAAGATGGAGCAGTTCTACTTCCGCTTCATACGTCTTGATTCCAAAGAACTGAAGGACGTACATTATGTCACCTACAAGGATTCCGTGGAGCAGAACCTGATGGCACTGGTACTTACCAAGGAGCGGCTGAACGAGTTCATCAAAAGTGGTGAGGTGAAAGAACAGTCAGACATCTTCGAGGAGTTTGACGTCACTATGTCCGTCATCGAGAGCCTGCTGGTCAGGGAACGTGACAGGGAGGGCAAGATACATATCAGCTGGGGAAGCCAGCGCATAACCGGCTAAAAATGAAAAAACATGAATAACCGCAGATTCCATTCCACAGGCAAAGGTAACTCCGCGCCTTTACCGGCTGGGCAAGGTCAAGCCGCAAGCGGTTTTCGGGAAAATCATCCTCGCCGGAGGCTCCGGTATTTCCCCGAAAAACCCTGCACAGCCGGGGCCCGGACCTTTTGGAGCCTGTGGAATAAAATCCCCGGTTCCGCATCAATAACTGTAATGAAAAAGATTATGGACTTGAATCAGGCAGAAGTGGCAGTGACCACGCAGCATCTCATCGACATCCGGCAGGAAAGGGACAGCCTGCTGCGTATGTCCGATTTCGGCGACATGGGAGAATTCCTATGCACCTGCTCCGAATTGTTTCCCGAAGAGGAAACACCGGAGTACAGGTATACGAAATGGGAGGAAATCCCGGACCCGCTTATCAACAGGGAATGGCTTTGTCCCAACTTCTTTGATATAAGGGAGGCAATGGAGCAGCTGGAGGAACCCGACAAGGATTTTTTCTTCGACTGGTGCGACCGTTACGGACACGATATCAGTACGGAAGACCCGCACCTGCTGGTAGCGCATTACCTGGAACTGTTCGGGAACGTGACCTATATCGACGATGACTCCTGCCCGGACAGCGGGGATGACAGCCTGCTGTATTATCCGGGCATATCAGGCAACTATTTCGATAACTGTTTCCCTCGTTTTGAAGTATTCGATGACAATTACGATTAAAAGACAAACGCTTATGAACATCAATTTTCTCGGACCGGTCTTACCGACAGACAGTTTCACGCAGATGGCTTTCGTGGAAATCCTGAACATCATCCTGACCTCCGACAACATCGTGGACGTGAACCGGATGCTTATCGGAAGAAACGTCAATCCCACCTTCGGCTCGCTGTCGGGACATTTCCGCTGGTCTTACGCAAACGACCATTTCACGCTGTGGCAGCGCATGGAGTACAATTCACCAATCTGCTTCGGACAGCGCATATTCAGCATCCATTTCGGTATGCTGGCAAGCCGCGACAGGAAAAGGAACAATATGATAATGAACTGAAAACATATATATCAACATGAGTTACCAGATAATCACAAAAATGGCATACAATGCCAAAAACAAGCAGATTGAGACCTGGCAGCATTCCAACAACGTATGGCCGAAAACAGACCATTTTTATGACTTGGATGTAAAAACGGACAAACAGATGTTTGAATTCATAAAATTGGTAGCAAGCGGTTCGTGGCAGGTTCGCAAATGGAGAAAAGCGTTCAATATCCTTTTTGAGGAATATCCGGAATTGGTCATGTCATCATACGAACACGAGCTTGAAGGCAGGCCCTGGAAGGAATATTGTGCTATTTGCCGAAAACATGAAGGGCTTGCCGAAAGCAAGTGCAATGAGATCGTAGCGCGGTTCAAACAACTGGCCGGGATTGTCTGACCCAAACAGATGAATATATGGAAGAGTTGAAGATTTCAAACCGGCAAATTGCAATGATGGCTTTCGACAGGCTTCGCAAGGAAAACAAGAAGGATTCCGCGCTCCGGCTTGCCCGTTGTCTGTTGCAAGGCACAAGCATATCACTCGGCATTGGTGATATTGACTGGGATATTGACACGGCAATACGACAATGCGGCGGAGAGCCAAGTACCGGTTACAGGTACACCGCATATTTTCACTTCAACCGTAAGACGGAGATGGTAAAGGAAAGGTATGACGAGATAGTGAAAGAACTGTATGGGTAATAGTAATACGGAGGCGGCCGGAAGGTCGCTTCTGTCATTTATAACGGTATGTACGGGAAACAGAACCCTGCCGTACACAGGTAAAGAAAAATGGAAGAACAGAGAACGCTTACGTTGGATTTCGTGAAATCCCTCATGGAACCATCCTACACGCTGGTATGGACGGATTATAACGACAACCTTGACAACCACCTTGACATCATCCGGAAATGTCTGGACAGGCGGAATTGCGATTGCCTGTGGGAAAAGGCGGGCGAATGGTATGGCGATGCGGAATATGAAGCTGTTCATGGGATTATGGAAAAGCTGAAAGAAGAATGCTTTGTATTCAACGACTTTGACGAACACGAGGTCGATGCCTTTTTCGATGAACATGAGGATGCAATCCGGGACGAGATTTACAGCAGGAACGATTCGGACGTAGTGAAAGACCTGATAAGGTACACGGATGACATTCCCATCCGGGTGGAGATGCTTTCCGACTACGACTGCATCAACTCCAACTGGTTTGAATCGCAGGGCGGTTACAGTTACGAGGAATCCTATTTCGGGGACATGGTAGACAGCCTGAACCTCAATCCGGCGCAAGTAAAGAAACTGCTGACGAGCCACGGCTACAAAGTTTACGGGCGTTTCCCGAACCGGAAAAGCAGGAACGGGAAAGAACAGGTCTCATACGAGCAATTCTACGAGGAACTTATCAATTCCTGTTGCGGTGCGAACCTGCTGACCTATATCGGAAAGGTAAGTCTGAAAGAGTTGTATGATGCAGACTTCTCGCTGAAAGAGGTCATTATCCCCAAAGGGAACTGTTGCGGGCTGTTCAGTTCCACGTATGGCGGCGGAAGCCTGCTTGAAATGGAACTGAAACAAGATGTGAAGCTCAAGCTGGAAGTCAAAGGCTGTAACGGCTTCCGTTTCCGTCTGGACGATGAACGATCCAAGTACGACTATTCCATACAGCATGTGTATGGCGTGGACGATTCATTTTTCAACAATCCTGTCAGCATAGTCTCTTAATGTTAAATCAATTACAAACAATCAAATCATAAGAATTATGGCAAAGTATGATGTAAGAGTAAGGTATGCCTTCGAGGGCACTTACACGGTAGTGGCTGAAGACCACGATGAAGCAAGACAAATGGTGTCTGAGGACTGTGGGCTGGTTCTGGGCGGCAATATCCACACTACTCTCGATGATGAAGATGTAGACTGGAATTTCGGGGTTCACCCCGACACACAGATTCTTTCTGTGGCTCAACGAAACGGGAAAGGGACTTCGGCATCCATTGATTTTAGCGGGAGAATTGAGGAATTACGAGCGGATATCATTGAAGCGATACGACAATTGCTTCAAGCACACTGCATGACCGAGATACGGTTCCCTGAAGATGATGGATACGACCCGGTCTGGGTGATATGGTTCAGTAAGAACGGTGATCCGTATGAATGTATGGTAACAGGACTTCGGGTAACGGAAAACAGCCTGACCGTTTTTGCCGAGGAGAAAGAGAGCGGTTATGAAGTGGAATGTCACAGTCCGTTTGAACTCGGAACGAGGAACATCGACTGGCTCCACGAAATGTATGATGTCGTATGGAGGCAATTGGAAGGCAAAGAAAATGTTGAACCTGAAACTGAAAAATCATGAAATACCACGCAGAAAATGCAGTCTCCAGCTTCTTCTACTATATGTGGAACGCATGGAGCAAGGAGGAATGTAAAGTCGTGTTCGGAGGTGACTACCTGCACTTTTGGGAAAAATGGAACGCACAGGCTGAAAATTCCATTTATGGTGCGGCGGAACGGTTCTATACCGAATTATCGGAATGCAGCCGGACTTTGCTGGTGGAACGTGCCGTATCGCTTTATGACGGCAAGGCTTTTAGAAAAGAGCCTGATGATTCTAAAGTTCTGGTATGCGAAGAATGTGGTTCAAGGCAAGTGGAGACACAGGCCTGGATAGATGCGAATACAGAAATGTATATCTGCGATACGGCACATGATTGTGATGGCAAATGGTGTGAAGAATGTGAGGAGAATGTTGACTTCTGTTCGTTGGAAGAATTCAAGCAGATAATGCAAAGTTGGTGGACCGGCAATGACATCAGGACTTTGGAAGGCATTACAGGACTGAAAGAAACGGATTATCTTTCCAACAATAGTTCACAGACATTTGCCGGTGCTACCGATAAATGGTGGTATAATCTGGATTACGACGGAAAGCGAAATGTCTATAACAAACATACCTCTAACAATGAATAATATGGGAGAAAATATCATTGACTTAATCTGCAACTCATGCAGTTGCGACAAGACAGAAGCGCAGGAGTATCTGGATTCCGAACTTCAATACCTGCACGAATTACAGGATGTGGATGATTTGAGGGAAGGCGACATTGAACTCGCTTGCAGCAATCTCGGTCTCGACCTCGACTATCAGGAATATTTTATCAATCGCCTTGCAGGGGCATAAAAACTTACGGTTATGACTTATTTTCAGAACATACACAGTCTGGCGGACTTGAAGAAAGAGTACCGCCGTCTGGCATTGCAGCACCACCCGGACAAGGGTGGTGACACTGCCGTCATGCAGCAGGTGAACGTCGAGTTTGAAAAACTTTATGACGTGTGGAAGGACTCCACTAATATGTCCGCTGACACCACCGGCTACGAATATGACTATTCCGGGGCCACGGCAAAGGAATATGCCGAGTATGTATATAACGAATACCGGTGGAAAGGCCGCAATTACAAGGGACAGCACGCTCCCGAGATTGTGGAACTGGTGCGGACCTGGCTCAAGGAAACCTATCCCAGATACAGGTTCTCCGTCAGACGGGAGAATTACAATTCCATTTACATCAAGCTGATGAGCGCGGACTTCGAGGCGTTCACCAAGGAATCCGGCAAGGTGCAGGACACCATCAACCACTACAACATAGAGTGGAATCCTGACCTTACAGACCGTGCGAAGGAGGTGATGATGAATGTCTGCGACTTTGTCATGTCGTACAACTTCGATGACAGCAATGCCATGACGGACTATTTCCACACCAATTTCTACCTGACATTGGGCATAGGCAGCTACCGGAAACCTTACAAGGTGGAATTGCCGAAACTCGCCTGCAAGGGAAAGGAGAAGCAGGAAGTGTTCAAGCACCCCGAAGGTACGGCGCACAAGGCCCTGCGGCAGGCATTGGGTACGGCACGGTTCGGTTTCATCGAACACAGGAGGCATATCGGCGAGATGATACTCGGGGAAGACCATTACGGCTCACAAGGCGAGCATTATTTCTGGCCGAAAGAGTATTCAAGTGCCAAAACCGCGCAAAAGCGGATTGACAAATTAGAACAGGCCGGAATGCGGTGCAGACTCACAGGGTATAATGGCGGATACATCCAATTCCTCGGATATACCCCGGAGACGAAGACTTTGCTGGAACAAGAACGCGAAGAGGTCATTATTGCACATCAGGCATGGCAGGCAAGGCGAATACAAACCAACTGAGACAACTCGAAATGTCAAAACAAGAATGAATCATGAAAGCGAAAGTATTGAAATACAAGTTTGACGGAAATACCGTCGTGGCTCCGTACATGGAACTGGAAGCGTATGCGGAAAACATCTATCTCTCGTTATCGGACAAGAACGAATACGGGAATGAAAACTATGATTATTTCCATGTGGTCTGCAAGGTTGAAAACATCTATTTCTCTTGCGGGCAGTATTCCAGGGAAATGCTTGGAAGGGAGGAACAAAAAGAAAAACTTGTCAAGTATTGCAAAAACTGGATTGCGAATATGCTTCAGGATGCGGAAAACGGGAACCATGTCTCCCTTTTGTCGATCCGTGTTTTTGAAGAACTCGGACTTGACACAGTTCCTTTGCTGCAAGCCCGTGAAGCGTACCGGAAGAAACAGGAACAAAGACGGCAGGAGCAAAAAGAACAGGAAGAGGAGAAACGCAGGCTGGAGGAAGCGAAGTGGCAACAGGAACTTAACGAGGAGAAACAAAAGTTTCTGAACGGGGAATACATCCCGGCAAATATGTTCCTTGAAATAACCAAACGGGACGGCTTTGAAATCCATATACGGACCAAAGGGACATTGAACCGTCATGTATGCGGGTTGAATAAGTCCGGGAGCATTCGTTTCTACAAGAAACGCGGTTGTCGCACGCCTGATTTTTCCGGCTGCCACAAGGCTATTGCCGCTTACCTGACATTTCTGGAAACAATTACCGAAAGCTGACCTTTCTCGATATGGCACAGGAACGAATGGACGACTGGATGGAATATGCCAGGGAACTGGCACGTGCCGAGCGTGAACTGCGGGTTGAACGCTGGGTATTCATTTCCATCGAATGCAAGGATGAAGCCGGCAATCCAATCCGGCTTCATTCGTATGACCTTCCGAGGGAACTGCACAAGCGTTACCGTTGGGTAGTCCGCTGGCGTGAAGCCCGGTTGCAATGCCTGTACCCCAAAAGGCAAATCAATACCTATTACAGCTATTATGACAGACGTACCGGACTGCGTACCAATTTCAACTCCTCACTGTCAAGACTGTCAGCAGCCAAAGCCCAAATCTCCATCGCGGAGCGTAAAGAACGTGAGTATATCCAATACCAGCGTACAAACAACCTGTTCTTTGATGAAAATACAGATGAACAGCTGGTAGGGTTTCGTGAAAAACTGCGTATGAAAAAGGAAAAATACACGGCATTGGAACATGAAATCCGTTCTGAGATGGAATCCATGCAAAAATTGAATCGTATCTGACAAAACAGGCAACAACGGGGCTATTATTTTATTTCCCACCCTGCAAAGGTAGCCCCGTGTCCTGTGTATCCTGCAAGGTCAGGTCCCTTCGGGGTTGGCTGAAAGAAAATCATCCTCGCCGCTGCTGCGGTATTTTCTTTCGCCAAACCTTGCCGGATGCGGACACGGGACAGTCAGGCAGGCGAGAAATAAAAATACCGGCTCCCGGAGCCGGACGTGTTTAACAGATAAAATGCAAAAGTCATGAAAATCCTGAATGAAGAACATTTCGAGAATGTAAAGCGCTATGCCGAGTCCATCGGCGACACCTCGTTCCAGAAGTGCCTGGACAGGCTGGAAAGCTGGGAGAAGAATCCCGACCATCCCAATGAAATATCGCTCTACTACGACCATGCCCCGTATTCGTTCGGCTTCACGCAACGCTATCCCGATGGAAGAACCGGCATCGTGGGAGGCCTGCTTTATCACGGAATACCGGACAGGTCTTTTGCCGTCACACTGGAACCGTTCCACGGATGGCAGATACATACCTGACCGGAACAAAAGGAAAAGTAACATCAACATAGTATTAACTTAATAAACTTCAAGATTATGGCAAATCTGGCAGTATTGGAAAGACAACAGCAGTTTGATTTCCAGCAGAACGGAATCGAAGTGATGGACTTCGAGACATTACAGCGTACCTACAAGGAGAATGACATTTACAACAATCCGGTACAGGGCATCTACCATTACCAGGTCATCCAGCGCATGATGGATATCTGTGAAAAGCACAACCTTGACTACGAGGTGGAGGAAATCTTCGCCGCACAAAACAGGAACAAGACACAACCCGGCGTGAGCATACTCCCGCAAGTGGAACAAATCCACGGGGAAAAGGCGGTGGAAGCGCATATACTCCGCCGTATCTTCACCACCATCCGCATCAAGGACTGGGAAACCGACGAGCTGACGACCACGCTTGTCGTAGCCTACCACCAGGACGGGGTACAGGCGGCCATAGGCCCTTGTGTGAAAATCTGCCATAACCAGTGCATCCTTTCTCCGGAAAGAAGCGTATGTAATTATGGAAAGAAAAAGGTGACTACAGAAGAGTTGTTCGACACCGTGGATGGCTGGATGGCAAACTTCGAGGTGAACATGAACGAGGACATCGAACGGATACAGAGATTGAAACGCAGAGTTATCCCTTTGGAAGAAATATATATGTATATAGGACTGTTGACGGCATTGCGTGTTTCCCACGACAGCGCGGACAAGAACCTTTCCTCCACCGTGGAGACCTATCCCTTGAATCAGGGGCAGATATCGGTATTCACGGAAGAGGTGCTGAAGCTGGTAATGACAAAGGGACAGATTACCGCCTGGGATCTTTACAATGTCGCTACGGAGATATACAAACCTGGTAAGACGGACTTTCCGGCTTTGATTCCGCAGAACGGGGCGATGGCGGAGCTATTGCTGTCACGCCTGCCAGAAGAAGCGGAAATCATGGACGCCATACCGGTAGGCTGAACGGATGGATTCCATTGAAATCACAAAAGAGGGAGAACCTGGCGGTCTGATGCCGAATGATTCTCCCTCTTCTTTTTTACTTCTTAAACAGTAGCATATATTCCACTTTTCTTCTCCGTTCAATGCTCGGTACCACTTTCCCCTTGTAGCACCGGAATGAGACATACTCGTTGTAAATGTCCCTGTCCCCGGCTTCCAACTTTTGAATAAGCCTGCTCTTGGGTATCTTGCCATAGCCGACCACACGGTAATATCCCACATTATAAGACAAGGTGGCGACTAAAAGGGCATCCTTTCCGAAACGGCTGCACATCCTGCACAGTTTCCTCAAATCCGCTCTGAGCAATGAATCCGCCTGTGCCTTGCTCATATCCGGTCTGAACGTCTCTCCCGGCAAAAGTTTGTGACCCCAGCCCACATAAGGCAGATGTTTTCCATGCCAACCCTCGAACCGCTTGATGCAGGCGATGGCCTGCTCGAAAAGCGAATCCGGGATTTCCGTGGCAGTGGGAGGCGAGCCACCGCCTCCCCGTGGATGAGCCGCCAGACAGTTACAGGTTAGAATCAGGCATATAGCCGCTACAATCACTCGCATACCGTAACCGTTTCAATGTTCACCAAAGGATTTTTCACAAGTTCCCCACCGGTTCGGGGAATTCTGCCGGTTCCTCCCGTATCATCTTCTGCGTCATCCTTTTTCTCGTTGTTGAAATCAAAACTAAGCAGGAATAATTGTGCAGGGGCACTGTTGTCCTCGAAATATATGTCAATACTCTGTTGGTCCTCGCACTCGGAAGTGTAGTACAGCCGGAACACCTCCCTGTCAAGCGGATAACGGTCGTTGGGCAGCAACACCATCCCGTCGTCCATGCGGAGCGAGCCTTTGCCGTCAGGCTGGAAATAACGGACGGTGTACCGTGCATCGGAGAACCGGCCCTCACGCTTGAGTTCGCACCGTATTTCCACGGTCTCGCCTTTCACGATACGTTTGGGTACTGGCATCGTCTCCACTGTGAAGGGATATCCCTGCTGCACATCCAAATCATTGTCACAGGATACCAGGGCTATTGCTACTACAGTCGCAAGCATTGCCGAAAAGATAGCGGCAAACGCGTTCATCTTATTTTTCTTTTTCATGTTCATTGTCATTTTAATGGTTTTTCTATTGTTCAA
Organism: Bacteroides sp. L10-4; assembly: GCF_013373675.1. Taxonomy (NCBI): domain Bacteria; kingdom Pseudomonadati; phylum Bacteroidota; class Bacteroidia; order Bacteroidales; family Bacteroidaceae; genus Bacteroides; species Bacteroides sp. L10-4. The sequence continues at coordinate 24,674 of NZ_JABXJH010000035.1, read as the reverse complement.
TAATTCCTTCCCAATATTGCAGGTATTCGTTCAAATCCTTGAATCCCTTGTACAGGGAAGAACAGTCCTCTATCTTGTTGCCGTAGCGTTTGCGGAGGGCTTCCAGTGTCCTTCGCCCCGCTTCGTCACGGTCCAGGTAACAATTGACCCGGTCGTACTTGTCAAGGAAACCATACGAGCGTTCCAATAAAGCCACCGAGTTCAGCACGAGGTAGTCATCGCCGCATCCCAGGCCGAGCACCATCCATGAGAGATAGTCAATGAACCCCTCGAAAATGTTACAGGTGTCCGAACCGTTGTCGATGAGCGATATGTCCTTCGGCGACATACTGCCCTTGAACAGGCGGCTGCGCAACTCATACCCACCGCTGATGTTCCTGAATCCGATGGAGAAGTACCGCTTGCCATGCAAGGTATATCTGACTTCCTCACAGTTCGGCAATGCCACATCGCTGCAAATGCCACGCTCTTTCAGATAATTGAGCAGGATTTTGTTGTTCAATGGCTCAATGCGTACATTCACGAAGCAATTCTCTTCACCAGGTGTGGTGTCGAAACATTTTTCTTTCGGACGGAAAACTATTTCCGGAACAATACCACCCAATGATTCCGAAATGAATTTAGCCTGCGACTTGAAATCACCGCTGCCAATGATTTCTCCTGCAAGCGAGAATATATCCCCGCCACGCCCGATGCCGAAGTCCTGCCACACATTCTTTAGAATATTCACCCTGAACGACGGTGTCCGTTCTTCCCGATAAGGGGCGGAATACCACCATTCATTCCCTTTCCGGGCCGTCGGCTCATGTCCCATCCGTGCCAGAAAATCCGTAATGGGAATCTTCCTTATATCTTCTATATTCATAAGCCGTGATGTTTTAATTGATGATAAATTTCACGCCCAGCCCGAATTGCATAGTGAACACGGATAATGAACCTCCCCACATGGCGCGTTCCCGGACGCTGGCAAGCAGCACGATACGGTCCGTGACATAGGTTTCAAGCTCCAGTGTTATCGCCCCGCCATAGATAAAGGCATCCTTGGCGAGCAACTTCGAGCCGTCATACAACATCTTATTCCCCCAATTCACGGTTTCGTAACCGGCCAAAGCCGAGCCGCCGATGGAAAGGAACAGTGTTTTGGAAGGGTCGGACAGGAATTTCAGATAGTACCCACCCTCGGCAGTGAACTGCGCACGAGGAACGGACACGTTACGGTACTCGTAATTCTTCAACAGGTATTCCGCACCGACAATCCAGCGGTTGGCTTTCTTGGTATATCCCGATACCGCGAATCCCGCATAATGGTTCAAGGGTGATTTCGAGCCTTCCGCAAATCCGCCCCGCAGCTCCACGCCTTTCATGCCGGGGAGACAGCGTTGGGCGTATGCCTGCCCTGAAAACAGGGCAAGCGATACGACCGCTACTAACATATAGATGACCTTACGCATGGCTACTTCACTTTAAGTTCGTTGATCACTTTGGCTCTCACGATGTCCTCGCTCTCCACGGTGAACGACTGGTGACGCCCGCCGCTTTTCTCGTTCAGTTCCACGACCAGCACCTTACCGGCAGGGATGGTGAACTTGTCAAAAGTGAACATGGTACGTTCGTCCTTATTTCCAGCTACCAAAGTGGCATAGTTATAGGCTCTGAGAGGAAAAACAATCTGCTCCTGGATGGCTGTACGCTTCATTACCTTCTTATCCACAATCTTGAACGTCACGAAATCCACCTCGAAAGGCACATTCGACTGGTTGCGTACCTGCGTGTGGAAATAGAGCAGCCCGTTATGGGTATAAATACCGCGCAGGAGGTACTGGATGCCGAAAGCCTTGCTACCGATGTGCTTGACATGGCGTTTGTTCTCTTTGTGGATACTCTTGTTGATCAGTTGCACGAGTTTGGGGGATTCACTGCCCAGTTCCTTTAGATATATGTCAAGCGCGTTGTTCGGACGGTTCACCTTGCTGCCGTCATGGATGAAGTCCTTCATCTCGATGTTCAGCAACAACGGCTCGTCCGCATACTTGACATTGAACGTGTAGAAACTGCCGCTTTCGGTGATGACCGACATGTTCGTCTCGTCACGGAAATTCCTGACCACCGCCTTTACGCGGATAACATTCTCCGCACCGTCGGCCTTTCCCGCCACAAGATTCGGGGAACCGAGGTCCACATAGCGGACGGCGGAGGGGAAAATGATGTGCGTGGTCTTGTCGTAGGTCACTTCCAGCCCATACGGGGGAACCATCCTGTCAAAGGTGAGCTTCCGGGTCAGACCGTGGTAGAGGTCGCCATCCTCCTGCCCGGGATAGAGTTCCCTGGTCATTGTGACTCTGCCTGTTTCTGCCGATATAGAATCGGCTGCATTCTGTGCAAAAGCACTCACTGCGCCCGTCATGAGGGCAAACATTACAAAAATCTTTTTCATACTTTGTGAATTTTAATGGGTTATTGATTATCGTTCTGGTAAAGCATCAGGGTATAACCGGATTTGAGGTGTACTTTTTCCTCCCGCATCTTCCGGGATATGTATTGCGACACTCCCTGTATGGCACCCCTGCCGAGTTCGGAGAGCAGCTGGTCTCCGGCTGACTGGTTGGTGATGGATATGCTCGTGCCAAGGTTTTGTCCCAAGTTGGCCGCTACCTCCTTGGCGGCATTCGCTTCCATCGAGCCGGGAATGAAGATGCCCTCCTGTCCGTCATTGTCATACACGGCAAGCTCCACGGGAATGATGATGCCGTCGTGCTCCACCTGTATGATTCCAATGCCGAGCCTTTCGCCTTGTATGCGCCCCTCGCCCGTGACAAGGGAGTTGCGTGGAAGGACATACCTGCCGACACGCATCGGTTCCAAAAGCCTTAACCTAACGCTCTGCCCGCTTCTTATGGTCTGGTCACCATGCACGCAGGCACGGATGGTATTCCTCGTATGCCCGTCAGCCGTCTTTCCCACGGCGGTATGGAATCCAGCATATCCGGTCTGTGCCATCCGTGCCAACAGTACGGAATCACTGACGGGTTGCGGAAGCGATGACACCACCGGTGTGGAGACCTGTCCCACGGGAACGGCTCTTGCCTTCCTGCCGTTGGCGGCAGGTTCGGTTTCTTCCCGTTTTTCCGTACCTGCGCCATCCTTGCCCGGCGTATATTTGGCGGCCAGTTCGTAAGATTTTTCCAGCAATGCTACCTGCTCCTCGTAGGTCATCTGTGCGGGTTGCTGTACCGCGGCAGCCTGCTTCAACTGCTCCACCTCGGCTTTCAATGCCTCCTTTTCGGGGTCTTCTCTCGGTGCCTCATAGAAACTGCCGAGCGTGGCGTTAATATCGTTATAGGCGGATGTGGACGAAGATATGGCCCCATTCCTGCGGTTTCCACTGCCACGATAGGATGATGCACTTTCGGATTCCCGCTCCTGCGGTATTTCCACGACAGGACTGCTTGTTTCATTCTGCCTGTTTTCATCGGCAAGCGCGGAAAAATCCTCCAGCGTGCGCATCTTCTCTTCCTGCCTGCGTTTCATGTCCGCCTGCTCGTAGGCGGCAATCTTGTCCGCCTCGATACCTGCCCCTCTCGGGTCGGGCAGTTCGGAATTGAAACCGGCATTCCTTTCCTCCCTCTGCCGTTCCTCCTTGGACGGCGCGAAAATCAGCCACATGCAGCCGACAAACAGGAGGAACATTCCGGCAAAGACCAGGTATTTCCTGATTTCCTGCCTCTGTCTCAATTTGTTTGCATCGTTACTCATTGTCTTCTTTGTTGAACTGGTTAAAAAACTCTTCCATCTCGCGGATTTTACTGTCCGTAAGGGTGTCCGCCTGAATAAAGTCCGGGATATCCAGCGGGGTTATCTCGATGACCTCACGTTTGGCATCCTCCCGTCCAATGTCGTATATGGCGCGGAAAATCATGTAGAAATTCCCAAGCGCGAACAGGACGGTCAGCACGACGATGGTTATCACTCTCTTTTCAGGACTCAACCCGGCGCAGGCAGCGCGCAGTTTTTCTTCGGCCAAGTCCCTGATTTTTACAAGCATCTTTTTCATACATTCAAAATTTAACGGTCATATACTCTGATGTCCCTGTTTTCCACCACACGGAAGGCTTCGAGGATGAAGCCGTGCGGATTGTTGTCGCTGCGGGTGGAATTGAGCAGCCTGCCCCGCGTGACGAGGCTGCGCTCCGTCACGCTCTTCTCCCGGATGATGGAAAGGCGGGCATACGTCACTACCTCATACGGGTAGCTGTTGAAGTCGCATTTCACGCTGTCAATCCCGATGCGCTGGCTCATGTTGCCGGAGATGATCCGGTTGTAGTAGCCCTGTTCCGCCAGATCCCGGTAATGGGCATAGGCAGAGCGGTCGCTCAGGAACATGGCACGCTGGATATTGCCCTCTATCGCACTCTTGTCAGGAGCCAGCGAGAAAAATAGCTCATGGAAGCGTCTGACATGCTCCCTCGCCTCCACGGGACGGTTCTGCTCCAGGTCCTGCGAGAGGGCGAGCATGAGCGACTTCCCCTCGTCCAGCACATAGATTTTCTGCCTCTGCGCCTCGGCAAAGCCGTATGCCTTCCACACCGAATATCCCACAAGCAGGGTACACGCGCAGAGATAGACGATACCGAACAGACGCAAATGCCTGAAACTGGTCTCGATGTTTTTTAATGATTTGAATTCCATTCCAATGTCGTTTTAAGATGGTTATTACTATTTGATGAGCCTTCCTGCGATGTTGCCTACCGCCGCACCGCCGGCTCCTGCCACCACGGAACCGGTCTTGGATGCCGTCTGGGTCACGTTCTTGCCGTAATTGCCTGCACCGCCTCCTGCCTGGATAATCCAGTTGGCCACTGTTGGGATGGTGAAATACCCGATGATACCGATAATCAGAAAAGTGATGTAAACCCCGTTGGAGCCGTCCGGGATGAAGTTCGGGTCGGAAAGCTGTTCGATGTCCTGCCGGAGCATCAACACCTGTATCCGTGCCAGCACACTGCTGAAGAGGTCACTCACCGGGAGCCACAGGTAAATGCTGATATAACGGACGAACCATTGGCTGAGCGAGGCCTGGAAACCGTCCCAGCAGGACAGGGCGAACGAAATCGGTCCCAGTATCGAAAGCACAATCAGGAAGAACGTCCGCAGCGTGTCGATGACAAGGGCGGCCGCGTTGAACATGAGTTCCAGCAGTTCGCGGAAGAAATTCTGAACCGCCTTCTTCATGTTGTACATTGCCCGGTCTACATACATCCCGCAGGCCTCTATCGCGTCCATAACCCCCAATTCGTCCAGTTTGTTGTCGAAAGACTCCTTGTCGACCAGATAGGCCGTCTCGGGATTGCGCTTCATCGCCTCGAACTCCAGCCTGTCCTTCTGCGCACGGTACTCGTTCATGTCGAAGGTCTGTGCCTCCAGTATTGAATGTGTACCTTTCACGATAGGCGACATGACACTGTTCAGCGTGCCCAGCACGATGGTCGGGAAAAACATGATACATAACCCCAACGCAAACGGACGGAGAAGGGGAAAGACATCCACGGGCTCCGCCCTTGCCAGAGACTGCCATACCCGGTAGGCCACGTAAAACAGGGCGCCAAGCCCCGCGAGTCCTTTCGCCACACCCGTCATCTGCGAGCAGAGCGGCATCATATCCGTGTAGAGGTTTTGCAGGATCTGATGCAGGTTGTCGAAATTTATTGCCAACAATACCATAAGTGAATCGGATTAGGGATTACCAGTAACGTTCATTCGGTGAGCCGTAAAGGGCCATCACACGGTCCAGGTCGTTCCGTTTCTTGGCACGCAGGTAGGAAACGCCGATGTTCTTGTTGGTGTAATATTGCACCAGGCTGCGATATTGCAGCATATCGGTGTAGCAGCGGTCGATGATATCCATCCGCTCCTTGTCGTTCATCGAAAGTCCGTTCTCGTTGACCACCGTTTTCAGGTCGTTCAGCAGGTGTGCGCTCTCTTCCAGCAACTTCGTGTAACCGATTGCAATGGCACTCAGCTCTTCCGGCGTGAAATAAGGGTCGCTGAGCATACGCTCGAAACTGTTCACGTAGATATCCGTGATGTCGCCGACCATGAGGATGGTCTGCTGCACCTTACGTGCATCGCGGACAAGGTTCTTGATCTTGCGGAGTCCATCGTAATACTCCTTGCCCTGTTTATAAATCTTCACTGTCTCCTGAAAATTGTTGAGCATGTTGCTCGCGGTGGAAGACGTGTGAACGATATTCTTGGCGGCATTGATGATACCCTGGGCAAGATTGCCGGGATCGCTCACGACCCATTGCGCTTTCGCTGTAAGGCTGATGAAGAAACAGCCCATACACAGCATGAGAATTTTCTTTTTCATGATGTAACTGTTTTAATTGGTGAATAAAATTCTGTTGAATGTCAAAGTCCCATCTTTCGCCCTTTGGACGGCGAGTTGCGGAGGATAGGCTTGTGTACCTGCTTCGGACGTTTCGCCTCCGGCGTCTTTTCCTTCCTTTGTCTGAGGGAAGCGAAAAGCTCATCGGCATACGGTCTGCGTCCTGTCATCTTCACAAACCTGGCATCCAGTGCCCGATATGCTTTCTCCGCTTGACAGGAGCGTTCCGTGGCAGAGGCATTTTTGTCTATACCGTACTTGACGAGAAAGGCAGGAGTGATATGGAGGATGTCATGGACGGAATCCGGCAAGGCGGCAATCTGTCCCAACTTCTCCAGTTCCTCGTTCATCTTGTCGAGATACGGTGCAGGAGGTTTACCGCACAAACTCTCAAAGACCTTTTCGACTGTGCGGGTCAGCCTTGCATCCACTTCCAGAATATCAGGAACTTCACCGGTTTCTCTTTTCCGCTTGTATTCGGCAGGCTCCAACTCTTCAAGTTGATGGAACAGCCGGTAATCCTCTGTAAATCCGTAATGGTCATAAATGGATTTCGGAATGTCCCAATTCTGCATCAATGACCAATAAAGGGACGAGATGACTTCCTCGCGTTTCCTCTGGTCTGATTCCAAATCGCTATACATACTTGTGATTTAGATGGTTTATAAGATGTTCTTCTCACGTTTGCTCTCCGACAACTGCTTGATGGCAAGCTCGATATTGCCACCTAACTTTTCGGAAAGACGGAACAGTTCCAGCTTTTCCGTTTCCTCAGTCGTGTAGCAATAATATTCCTCAAGTGAAACTTCTGTGGCATATACCGCCGATTGTGTACCTCCCAGACCAATCCAGACCTCCTTGTACTTTCTGGAAGGATTGTTCGCCATGTTGATGGAAAGGATCTGCGCACGTTCCTTGTCGGTCAGGCCGAGCAACGCCTGTATCTCGTCGAACTTGTTCATGTATTTGCGCTGGTCAAGAAGAATCTTGCAGTCGCTGTTGTTGATGATGGTACTTTTGACAATAGGAGACGAAATGATATCCTCGACCTCCTGCGTGACGACAACGGCCTCGCCGAAGAACTTTCTGACGGTCTTAAAGAGATACTTCAGATATTCCGCCATGCCCTCCTTGCTGATGGCTTTCCAGGCTTCTTCCAGCAATATCATCTTACGGACACCTTTCAACTTCCTCATCTTGTTGATGAAGGTTTCCATGATGATGATGGTCACAATCGGGAACAGTACCTTGTTGTCCTTGATATTGTCTAACTCAAATACAATGAAACGTTTACCGAGTAAATCAAGCTGCTTGTCGCTGTTCAGAAGGTAGTCATACTCGCCGCCCCGGTAGTAAGGTTCAAGCACGTTCAGGAAGTTGAATACATCGAAATCCTTCTCGCGGGTGCGCTTTTCCTTCAGGATGTCCTGATACTCGTCACGGATGAACTCGTAAAAACTATTGAAGGAGGGCTTGATGCTCCTGTCCTTGCGGATATTCGCCAAAAAGAGGTTCACGGCATTGGACAGTGCCACCTCCTCGGCTCTCGTGGGCGGTTCGTCGTCACGTTTCCAAAGGGTCAGGATGAGCGTCTTGATGGATTCCTTTTTCTCGATGTCGAACACGCCGTCCTCCACGTAGAAAGGGTTGAAGGCAATCGGGTCTTCCTCCTTGTAGGTAAAGTAGATGCCGTCCTCGCCGTGTGTCCTCGCGTGGATAAGGTTGCACAGTCCCTGATAGGAATTTCCGGTATCCACCAAAAGCACGTGGGTCCCTTGTTCATAATATTGGCGCACCATGTGGTTGGTGAAGAAAGACTTGCCCGAACCGGAGGGTCCGAGTATAAATTTATTCCTATTCGTGATTGTACCGTTCTTCATCGGCAGGTCGGAAATATCCAGATGAACGGGCTTGCCCGTCAGCCGGTCCACCATGCGGATGCCGAACGGCGATAGCGAATCCTTGTAGGACGTTTCCCCGATGAACAGGCACAACGCCTGCTCGATGAAGGTGTGGAAACTCTCCTCGAACGGGAAATCACCGGCATTGCCGGGTATCGCCGCCCAGAACAGCGTCGGGACATCTACCGTGTTGTGGCGCGGCTTCGCCTCCATGAGTGCCAGCTGGCTGCCGACATCGTTCTTGATGCGTTTGAGTTTCTCCCGGTCGTCGCTCCATGCCATGACGTTGCAGTGTGCCCGGATAGAAGTCAGCCCCTTGCTGTGCGCCTCGTTCAGGTATTCCTCGATCCATTCGCGGTTGATCTGGTTGGAACGGCTGTAACGGGAAAGCGAGTGCATGTTCCTCGCGGTCTGCTCGAACTTGCGCAGGCTCTCCGCCGAATCGTCGATGAAGAGGTACTGGTTCACGACATGGTTGCATGTGAGCAGGATGCCTATCGGCGCGGCGAAGGAGAGGCGGCAGTCGCTCCGGTCGGTGGACAACCGTTCGTAGCGGCAATCGGTAGCCACGTTTGAGGGCAGGTCCTCCGGGTCGGAAAGGGTGTGCAGGCAGAGGTAGTTGTCGCCTATCTTCATCTCCCCGGCACCGAGTGACAGGTCCTGCAAGCAGGCGGTGTCCTCCTGCGAGAGCGAGAAGTATTTCTCGATGATTCCCGCAGAGGTGTCCGTTCCCGTGATTTCCTCATCCGTCAGGCGTGTCATGCGAAGGAGACCGCTGTCGTTGACGATACGCTCGAACTGCTCACAGCTCTCCATGAAACGGGTGATGGTCTCCCTGTCCGTCATTTCCTTCGGGATGATGAAATTCCGCGTGAGGGCGTTGAAGCTGCTGGTCGTGCGGTTGCGTTCCTTAGTCGTCTTGGTCAGGAACAGGTAGCAGGTGTGCTGCAAATACGGGCGTTCGTTGAAATGCCGCTCGAAGCTGCGGCTGAGAAAACTCAGGTCGTCCTTGCAAATGTCGGGACGGTAGCTTTCCTCGATAAAGAAGTCCTGCTTGTGCACGATGCTGTAGTTCGGCAGCACCTTGACCGCTTTCGCCCAGGTCGAGTGGACGGCCTCGTATTCCGCCTTCGTGAGCGTGAAGAGTTCAGGCAGCTCCACCTTGTAAGCCACGGTAATGTCCGCGTCCTTGCTGACGATGCATCCGTGCTCCACCGAGAGCAACGGGAATTTGCTTTCCAGCGTTGCTGTTTTCATTACATTTCTCATACTTTTCCTTTTTTTGCGGTTGGAGAAATCAACCGAAGGAACTTCCTCCGGTTGATGATGTAGCGGGGATGGCTACGCAGCGCGTGGAGTTTCATAAGCCCCCATTCGCCGTACTTCGCGTTCATTCGGAATGTCGCCCAGACAAGCACCGAAGCGGAAACGACACCGAAACCGATGCAGACCCACTGGTCGATACCCACCATGTACATGATGACGAACACCACGAACAGGGCGAGCAGCCCGCCCGCGAAGATGAACAGGTACTGACTCTTGAGCCCTTTGAACTCCGGGCTGCGGCCTATCCCCTTGTTGACCGGATACTTCGCCATGTTACAGGAAGAATGAGCGTAAGATGGTAGCGGCCACGATAAGGAAGATACATGCGCCGAACCAGCTCGCGGCGGTCTTCGAGGTGTCAGGGTCGCCCGAGGAGAACTTGGAATAGACCTTCACGCCCCCGATCAGGCCGACGACGGCTCCGATGGCGTAAATCAACTTGGTGCCGGGGTCGAAGTAGGAAGTGACCATGTTGGTGGCTTCCGTAATGCCGCCGATACCGTTACCCTGGGCGAAAGCCCCGACTGTCGCAAGCAGCATGAAAGCTGCCGAAAAGAATCTTTTTTTCATGTGTCGAAAATTTTAATTGGTGAAACAAAAAATCATTTCGACAGCGAATATATAGCGTTTAATTCATTGATTTACAAACCTTACGATGCGTGTCATCGTATGTCATCACGTTACATCAGCAAGGATTTTCCAAACGATAAAAAAGAGGATTTTGGGCAGGGAAGGATGGGAAAAACAGAAAATAAAAACGGGCACTCTTCATGAGGAATGAAAAAGCGACAATTGGTTCGAATCACCAAAAAAGCGAAGCCTGAAAACCGGACGGCTTTCAGACTTCGCTTCATGTCATGTGAACGCTGTTTACTCTGCTGCGGAATCGGAAGAGAGGGCACGCTGTTTCCTCCGTTCCTCCTTTTTCTCTTTTTGCAGCTTCTTCTTGGTCTCCATTTCCTTCAGAATCTGTTTCAGCGGCTTGACCGTTTCCGGTTTCTCACGCTTGAACCGCTTGAAATAGATGTGCTCTATAAGCTGTGGAAGCGGCACTTTCCTCGGTTCCGCTCGGGACTTGAATCGAGCAGTTCACAAGTCTTAAAATCAATATTTTAGCGTACCTCAATCTTTTGATGGATACGAATTAGGTACTTTTTTCAAAGGACATTTGGCTTCCCTTGTCGGGATTGTGTCTGCCTTTATCTTCAGTTCAAAGATACCATTCTATTTCTACAAACACAAATCATTGAAAATAAACTTTTTACGATTGGGTCGAGTAGGTTTGGGCTGAAATGCCCAGGCATACTCGACCTAAATTCAAAGCTGAATTTGCATGGCATAAAATAATTCACTACCTTCGCTCGCATGAAGAAAACAAACCAATCGGATATTGTGTTGTAAGCAATCTGCATTTCTAATGTAGATTGTTCTTTACGTTTACTCTCGGATAATTCTTTTCGGGGGCTATTTTCGTGTGCTTATATTATAATTTTAATCTGTGTATAGGTAAGGTATCATCATATTTTCCCTGTACACAATATATACAATAAAAATGAATAACAATAACAACACAATTTACGGGTTTGATGTAAATTTAATTTGTGATTTTTTTCTTAATACAAAAAGGCAAGGTCCGGGAAGTCCTGATGTTACATTAAAGGCTTTAAGTTTCATTGATAATCTGAGTGATACTGCGCAGATTGCAGACATTGGTTGTGGAACGGGAGGTCAAACTATGGTTTTGGCACAAAATGTATCAGGAACTATTACAGGACTTGATTTCTTTTCAGGGTTTATTGACAAGTTTAATCTTGATGCCTTAAAGCTGAATTTGCAAAATAGAGTAAAGGGGATTGTCGGCTCAATGGACAATCTACCTTTTGAAAAAGAATCTTTAGACTTGATATGGTCGGAAGGTGCTATTTATAATATCGGCTTTGAGAGAGGTATAAATGAATGGCGTGATTATTTGAAACCTAATGGGTATATTGCAGTTTCGGAAAGTTCATGGTTTACAGAAAAGCGTCCGGCTGAAATACACGATTTTTGGATGCAGGGGTATCAAGAGATAGATACAATTCCTGTTAAAGTCGCACAAATGCAGAGAGCTGGCTATCTCCCAGTTGCTTCATTTGTGTTGCCGGAAAAATGCTGGACGGAACATTACTATCAGCCTTTGAGTGAAGCCCGTAAACTAATGCTGAAAAAATATCCCCATAATGAAACCGTAAAGAAACTCATAGAGTTTCAGCATCTTGAAGAAGCATTATACAATAAGTATAAAGGCTTTTATGGCTATGTATTTTATATCGGAAAGAAAATCTAAAACTTTCACTGTCAGTGAAAGTTAACAACAGGGAGGGGGCAACAACGTGTGAAGTTGCACCCTCTAAAATGTCCCCTTCGTTCTATCCAGTTCCTTATGCCAATCGTAATTTTGCACTGTCTTAGCGCAGGACAAAATAGCAACTAAAAGAAAAAGAACGTGAAAAATTTAATCGCATTCTTTGAAATTCCCGTTACCTACTTCTACCAATCAGTAAATTTCTATCAAACAATCTTGGGAGTTGAACTTATGGTAGCCGAATATAATAACGAGAAAATGGCTTGTTTCGTGCAGGACGGACAAACGGTAGGTACTATATCTTATGCACCGAACTTCAAACCCTCAGAGCATGGTGTATTAATTCACTTTAACTGTGAAGACATTGACAGGTCAATCCGGCAAGTAATGAAGCAAGGTGGCAGCATAGTTATCCCAAGACTAAAATTCAAGCCGATGGGAAATGGTATTTTGCCGTATTTGCTGACCCTGCGGGCAATCACATTGGACTTTACACTGACTAATTTGTGTCGAAAGATATAACTGCAAGTTGATATGAAGTAACTTTCTGGGGAAAAATAAACTGATATTTCTTTGTCAATTCAAAAATAACGCTTATGTTTGCAGTGACCAATAATAATAAAATAGTCACACGGTATGGCAAAAGCATTTGATGACAACGAAAGGAAGCTTATAAAGGATAAACTCAAAGAAGGAGCTTTGCTATTTATCCAGCAACAAGGGGTACGTAAAACTTCTGTAGATGAGCTTGTTAAATATGCTAATATTTCTAAAGGAGCATTTTATCTATTCTATACATCAAAAGAACTTCTTTTTTTTGATACAATAATAGACTATCATAAGAAATTGGAAAAAGAATTTCTTAATGCCATAAATAAGCATACCGATAATATTACGGTTGATACATTGACAGATATTATATCTGACTTGCTAATCAACAACAAGCCATACTTTGTATCTGTCTTTGTGAATAGTGACGTGGAATATCTAAGTAGAAAGCTCCCTCAAGAAGTACTTTCACAACACGTAGATGATGATGTCATGCTGGCAAACGAAGTGCTGAAATTTATTCCAGAAAGTAAATCAATTGACACAAAGGTATTTGCAGGGGCTTTAAGAGCTGCATTCTTGACTATTCTAAACGAGAAAACAATTGGAACAGATATTTACAATGAAGTTTTCAAGTTTATAGTTAGGGGAATAGTAAAGCAACTACTTAAAGACTAATCCAACACAATAAGATTATATAATATCAACTGACTATGTGCAAATATGCTACATGGCGATGCTCTGAATTCACAATATGACCATATAGACTAATTTAGTCATAAAATATAAAAATTAAAAATTATGATTACAGTAAAAAACTTATCGTTTAGTTATTCTCAACTACCATTTATTGAGAATATGAATTTTCAAGTAAGAAGCGGAGAAATATTTGGCTTTTTAGGACCTTCTGGAGCAGGAAAAAGCACTCTTCAAAAGATATTAATAGGTATGCTCCCTAAATATAAGGGGAGTGTTTCTATTAATAATAATGAAATTAGAAATAAGCCTGACCATTTCTATGAGAGTATTGGTGTCGATTTTGAATTTCCTAGTTTTTATGAGAAATTCACCGCATTGGAGAACTTAAAATTCTTTGGCTCTTTATATGACAGCAAGCTTATTCCTGCCGAACAACTATTAGAAATGGTCGGACTGTCACAACATGCCAACAAGAAAGTGGCAGGTTTTTCTAAAGGAATGAAATCCAGATTAAACTTTGCCCGGTCAATCATTCATCAACCCAAAGTGTTATTTTTGGATGAGCCAACATCAGGTTTAGACCCCTCAAACTCCCAAGTGATGAAAGACATTATTCGTGAGCTTAAAAATAAAGGAGTGACAATCATTCTGACTACTCACAATATGCACGATGCGACCGAACTTTGTGACCGTGTGGCATTTATTGTCGATGGCAACATTAAAGCTATGGACACTCCTCATAATCTTATCATGTCAAGGCGTTATAATGAAGTGACATATTCATATTTGGAGAATCAACAAGAATTGAATACTACAATCGCACTTGACAAAATAAGTACAGACAAAAAGCTGCAATCTCTGATTCAAGCTAATGCCTTATTGTCAATACATAGCAATGAGCCGACATTAGACCATATATTCTCAGAAATAACAGGGAGGAAATTACTATGAAACTTAAAGGTTTAATACTTGGCGATATTCGGCAACAATACAAATATGGTTTTTATGCCCTATATACGCTATTTACACTGGTGTATATTGCTGTATTGCGCATTCTTCCTATGCAGTGGAAAGAACTATGCACAACTACCCTTATATTTTCAGACCCCGTGCTGATTGGATTAATGTTTATGGGAGCAATCATATTATTCGAGAAAAGCGAAAAAGTAATGCAGGCATTAGCTGTTTCGCCCATATCGATACACGCATACATTTTGTCAAAGGTAATTTCCATTGGACTAATTTCTTTGCTAAGTGGAGTTCTCATCGCATTGTTCTCAGGCATGGAACATTCTTACATACATCTTGCTGTTGGAATTATGTTAGGTTCAGCATTATTCACACTGGTTGGAATATCACTTTCCGCTTTCATTTCAACCATGAATAACTTTATGCTGATTATGGTTCCCACTTTAATAATATCCGTAGCTCCCATATCTGTTTATACAATGGGCTATAAATCGGGAGTTATGCTATTACATCCAAGTATAAGTCTGATAGAACTTATGTCTGGAAATATCAGTGTCATATCTCTAATGGCAATAAGCATTTGGTGCATTGCGATGTATATTTTTTCTTGTCTGTCAGTAAAAAAAATGATGACGATATAATTATGAATCAGAATATTATTTCTTTCAAAATGTTTATCAGAAACATATTCTCAGATGGTATGTTATCTGCAATAATATGTATTCCGTTACTATTAGCGGCAATATATAGGTTTGTTTTCCCCTTAATTGTACAGCATTATCCGATGCTAAAGGATTTCAGTCTATATTATCCGATATTGGATTTATTCCTTGCAATTATGTGTCCTTACATGATTTGCTTCGCTTCGGTCTTGGTGGTATTGGATGAAACAGATATGAAAATCAACAGGTATATCACAATCACCCCACTTGGGAAGAAGGGTTATCTTATATCAAGATTGATTATTCCTGTTTTATTTGCAGCCATTGTTTCTTTCGTGCTGCTTTCTTTCTGTTCCGTATCAGATATGTCATTATGGACTACATTTATCATATCCATATTGGCTACAATACTAAGCGTTGTGGCTGCTATGATTATTTTAGCATACGCGGGGAATAAAGTGGAAGGTATGGCACTTGCAAAAGTATCTGCTTTGGTTATGGTGGGATTGATCATACCTTTTGTCATTACAGATAGTACCCAATATGTATTTTCATTTCTCCCTTCTTTTTGGATAGCCAAGTTTCTGATAAGTAACAACTATTGGTTTATTCTGCCAGCTATCTTTCTTTCCGGGGGGCTGATTTGCATATTATATAATAGGTATAGCACAAAAATATAGTTTCTCCTAAAACTGCTAATTGATAGTTTACAGATACAAATTCAGGGAAAAACGCTATCTTTGTAGCCCTAACAGAAAAAGAATAGTTGTTCAACAATATGAAATGGCAGTTGTGCATATAGCTACGCCGGGCGAATAGCGCCCTCGATTAACGCTATTCAGCAATAGACAGGCTTATCGTTTAAGTTTGTCTATTACTGCCTTGTCATTATCCCTAATTGTAAATCTACAAGATTGTTGTGCTGTCCAAGCGGCATGGCTTATTGTATCATATTGGTTTGAACAAATGGATTATACCTATAAGAAAATTTGGCTCATCGCTTTTCCTGTAATGATGAGCATCCTTATCGAACAACTGATAAATATTACCGATGCCTTGTTCTTGGGGCATGTGGGTGATGTGGAACTGGGCGCATCCGCCATTGCCGGAATATGGTTCTTGGCGATTTATATGCTCGGCTTCGGGTTCAGTTTGGGGTTGCAAGTGGTAATTGCCCGCCGTAACGGGGAACAGCAGTATTCGGAAACGGGAAGAACATTTTGTAGGACTCATCTTTTTCTTGTCGCTTTTTGGCTTTTCTTTTCGTGATCCTGCTTGTGGTTATCTATCTTTCCGAGCTTGCCAGGGTTCAATCCCAGTTCACGGGCCATCTGCACCTGTTTGTCGAAAAGGCGGTGGCGTTTCTGCTCCACCATCCATTTCTCCAATATCGCTTTTGTCACTGCCATAATCATTCATTTTTTGCAAAGGTACGAATCCTGCCATTATGATAACGATATGATTATTTGAATTTTATCCGATGATATTCTCTGAAAATGAAAAGGCACACCGATATCACATCGACATGCCTTCAAAAACTATGACAGCAAAAAGAAACAATTAAACGAATTTATCTATGTTGAAAGCCTCCACCTTCTTGGATGCGGTCTTTCGTTTTGCCAACGGTCTGCCCGATTCATCCAGACATTCGCTGACCAGGCGGTTTACCTTTTCCTGATTACTCAACTTGTCCGTGAGAAAAGATAGTATAACCGTATCGTGCATCTTGTGATGTATGGTAGTGGCTGCACGTATGGCTTTCTCTTCATCCGGATTTTCAGATATCAGCACCTCTGCCACATTGTTTATATCCTCAAAGGTCATGGCTGTGTCAAAATCCGGGTCAGGTTCAGCATCCACAGGAGCCATCAATTCTTCTTTTTCCTCTTTGGTGAGACCTTTTTCTTCCTGTATTACATCATCCGGACCGATTTCCTCATCCTCCTCTATCGACTCTTTTTCCATAGGTTCGGAACGTGTCGGAGTTTTTCTCGCCACTTCCGGGTCTTCGAGATAGACAATTTTTGTCTTGCCGATTACATCTTCAGTAACAGCAGAAGACGGCTGTGCCGTATGCCTGTTGTGTGCGTCGGTCTTTTCCCTTCGCCTTGCCTTTTTATTGGCCTCACGCGCTTTTTGTTCCGAACGTTTCTTCCGGTATTTCCATAGATTGATGCGGACTATGCGCATCAAGCGGTAGGCTTTCTCCCAAATGCCATACATTTCCCGATTGAAGATGAATATCCACAGTTGCCGGAATATGAAAACCGCACACACGAGTTTTATCGTGAAATAAATTTTTGCTTCCATGGCTACAGGGGTTTATTTATGGCTTCCGTGTATAATTCAGACATCTCATCCTCATATTTTGTCAGATGCTCATCAATGATTGTGCTTACATATCCTGACATGGATGTCTCCGGAGCGACAACTGCCAAAAAACGTTTGATGTAGGCATAGCTGTCCCTGTTTATGTAAACCTGGATTCGATTACCTATAGGGTGATTTACCAGATATGTCGTTCGATACGATGGATCTTCAACGATTTGAATTGAAGACGTGTTGATGACATCCTTTAAGGCAGATGTACAAGCGGTGTCTTCCCAGGTATCCGGTTCCGCTTTGCCGGAAGTTTCGGGCGGAGGAACGTGGACGTGCTTTCCGATGTTTTTGTTCTTGCGCATTCTTTTGTGAATGAACAATCCGAAACGGCAAACTGTGTAAACGATGCAGGCAATGGCCGCAATGTGAAAGATAATCTGTGTCATGACTAAAATGGTTTTAATGGTTTGTAATATTCTTTGTTATACAATTCGCTGATTTCCTCCCAATGCTGCTGGATATGGTCAACGAGGATATTGCTTATATACCCCGATATGCTCATGTCCGGGGCAATGACCGGAAGGATGCGCTTGATACATTCGGCCACCTCGCGATTTATATAGACATGGGAACGGTTAGATGCCGGAATGTTTACCAGATACTTGTCTCTATAGCTACCCGCTTCATCTTTCTTTTTTCGAGGTTTTACAGGGGACGTTTTCTCAGACTGTATCTCAACCGGTTCCGTAGCTGGAGCCGGTCCCGTATTTTTGACGGGTACGGATTCCTGTCCGGGTTGTTCCGTATTCTCGTTCATGGGTTGCGCCCTGCCGAATACAGGAATATCCCCGACAATGATATTCTTGAGGATATCCTCATTCACTTCCACCTTTTTCTTTGTCATGCGTGTTCCAATTTAAGTTTGACAATAAGCTCCTCCGCCAGTTCCTTCAGACCGCTTCCTTCCAATTGCTTGGGAGGCGGAGGCAGCAGGGTGCAGCGGAAAAAATCACGTTTTGCATGTGTGATTTCCTTCTCGTAACGGCATAAATCGGGAAGTTTGGTGTCAAGGACAGTCAGATGCAGTTCCCTCATGACCTCTGCATAGGATTTGTAAATTTCCACGTTGGTACGTTTTTTCAACTTGTTCCAGAAGAAGAGAATATCCTTGAGCGGCACATCTTTCGTGTTCTTGACATAATCAAGAACCGTCGTGGAAAAAGCGAGCGTGCTCTGCATGATGATAAGATCGGGAGTGGTGGGAGTCAGGACATAATCCATATTGACGATGGTGCGGAACACCCCCGTGGATTCCACTGTTCCGGGCAAATCCACAAAAATCAGATCATAGTCACCGCTTGCGGCAAGCTCGTCCGCGGCTTCCCTTGCCTTTTCCGAAGTAGACCCGACAATCGGATAAGCTTTCTTTGGTACGCGATTCCATTGCTGCTGTAACAATTGTTGAAAATAGGCACTGTTGGCAATGGCTTTTTTATCCCGTTCTCTCATGCGCACGAGGCTGTGCTGTGGAGAATCACAATCAATGATTGCCACGTTCAGGTTTTTCTCGAAATGGAGGTAGCTGGAAAGCACTACCGTCAAGGCCGATTTCCCGACCCCTCCCTTTTGGTTGCTGACTGCAACGAATAAAGGCTCTTTGCTCATAATCTTTTCTTTTAATGGGTTATTGAATATATATCTGTTTCATCCGTCAATCCGTGAACGCTTCCTTCCAACCGACCACGATATGCTTCATCCGTTATTCCGACCGGTAACTTATCCGTTATAGCATCTTTCCGTTAATGGTCGGTCTGTTGGTCATGACATTCCGATAACTGTCATATCCGACATTGCTTCCACTATCCGGACCGATAACGGAAGCATCAAACAATATGACCATTATACCATTATCGGAAGTGCGGTTTCATCCGTTCACGCTGCAAATAAAAGGGTATTTTTTCATACCGGCACCATGTTTCAAGGGAGGTGACGACCTGTGTCATCGTTTGTCATCACGTTACATATAACTCACTATTTTACAGTAGTATATACCGCCGTAACTTTGCACCGACAACGGAACGGACACCGCTGCGGGGCTTTCCCGAAGCCGAAGAATGAGGCCGGAGGGTCAAACACAATTTGACGGAAGGAAAATTCATGTTCAAGCGAACATAGCAAGTTGTGTTTTGAGGCACCCGAAATAAATTCGGGCACTCAAAACAACTTGCCACTCGCCTGACGGCTCGGGGAGGATTCACTCCAAAGTCGTGAATCCGGGGCCGGAAGATTAGAAACTGAAAATATCAATGCGTATGGAAGAAAACAAGAAGAAAAACTCAAGAAAAAGCGCAGGCAGGAAACCAAAATCCGACCCTGCCGTGCATCGTTATGTGGTACGGTTGAACTCGGAAGAGAACGGACGTTTTGATATTCAATTCCAAAAATCAGGATTGAAAGAACGCTCCAAGTTTATCAAGACAATGATTTTCGGCAAGGAAATCAAGGTGGTGAGAATAGACAAGGCGACGATGGATTATTATATCCGCCTGACCAATTTCTACCACCAATTCCAGAGTATCGGCAACAACTACAACCAGACGGTGAAAGCCGTAAAGACAAATTTCGGGGAGAAACGGGCTTTCGTCCTGCTCCGTAATCTGGAAAAAGCAACAATAGACTTAGTGTTGCTGAGCAAGCGGATTATCATGCTGACCCGTGAGTTTGAAGAAAACTATCTGATAAAACAACGGAAGGAGGAGGAAAATGGTGGCTAAAATCAACAGAGGTGCTTCGCTCTACGGTGCAATCATCTACAACCAGCAGAAAGTGAACGACAATACAGCCCGCATCATTTACGGGAACCGCATGATTGCCAATGTGTCGGGGAACACGGAGCGTGTCATGCAACAGACCCTGTGGGCGTTTGACAACTACCTGCTTGCCAACAAGAATACAGAAAAGCCAGTCCTGCATATATCGTTGAACCCTTCTTTGGACGACCGGCTCACGGATTTGCAATTCACGGAACTGGCCAGGGAGTATATGCAGCGAATGGGCTATGGCAACCAGCCTTACATTGTATATATGCACGAGGACATAGACCGGAGGCATATCCATATCGTTTCCACCTGCGTGAACGAAAAAGGTGAAAAGATAGACGACGCCTACGAGTGGAACCGCTCGATGAAAGCCTGCCGGGAACTGGAAAAGAAATTCGGGTTGAAACAGGTGGATGACAAGCGCAAGGAACTATTGGAGCCGTATCTGAAAAAGGCTGACTACCAAAATGGTGATGTGAAGCGGCAGGTTTCCAATATCGTCAAGAGTGTATTCTCCACTTATCGTTTCCAGTCTTTCGGCGAGTACAGCGCCTTGCTCTCCTGTTTCAATATCGAGGCGAAACAAGTAAAAGGCGAATTTGAAGGAACACCCTATAATGGAATTGTCTATACGATGACCGATGATAGTGGCAAGCCGATATGTACGCCCGTCAAATCTTCTCTTATCGAAAAACGCTACGGCTACGAGGGATTGGAAAAGCGTATCGGGTACAACGCCCGTGAATACAAGAACAAGAAATGGCAACCGAAGATACGGAACGAAGTGGCGCTTGCCATGCACGGATGCCGTGGAAACAAGGAGGAGTTCACCCGTTTGCTCGCCGGGAAAGGTATTGATGTGGTATTCCGTGAAAATGATGAAGGACGTATCTATGGCGCAACTTTCATCGACCATAAGAACCGTGAGGTATATAACGGTTCCCGACTTGGAAAAGAGTTTTCGGCAAACGCTTTTGAGCGGCTGTTTAACAGTCCGACCAATATGCCTGACTTGGATATGCCAATGCCTGCTCTTAATCGGCAAGGCGTTTTCTCCTCCGAAATGGAAAGCTCCATCGAACAGGCTTTCGGAATCTTCGGCATTGACGCCAACGGTCCCGACCCGCAGGAAGAGGCGCTTGCCCGCAGGCTGCAACGCAAGAAGAAAAAGAAACGCCGTTCCCGCGGAATATCCTGATTACAGATTTTATAAACCATTAAAACTATATTCATTATGCAACAAGAAGATGATTTGAGGGGACTGGCCAAGGTCATGGAGTTCATGCGTGCCATATCCATCGTGTTTATTGTCATCCACGTCTATTGGTACTGCTACCGTTCATTCGTGGATATGGGTATCAATATCGGGGTAGTCGACAGGATACTCCTGAATTTCCAGAGGACAGCGGGGCTTTTCAGCAACCTGCTCATCACAAAAGTATTTGCCGTCATATTCCTTGCCCTCTCGTGTTTGGGAACAAAAGGCGTAAAGAATCAGAAGATGACATGGCAGAAAATATATGCCTCTTTCCTTGCCGGATTGGTGCTGTTTTTCATGAACTGGTGGATGCTCGACCTGCCGTTCAGTCCGATGGTCAATGCCACCTTGTACACGGCAACACTTACAGCCGGGTATATCCTGTTGTTGATGTCCGGCGTGTGGATAAGCCGGATGCTGAAACACAACCTCATGGAAGATGTATTCAATACCGCCAACGAGAGTTTCATGCAGGAGACACGGCTCATGGAGAACGAGTATTCCGTCAACCTGCCGACAAAGTTCGTCTATCAAGGCAGGGAATGGAACGGATGGATTAATGTTGTAAATGTTTTTCGTGCGTCCATCGTGCTTGGAACTCCCGGCTCGGGTAAGAGCTACGCAGTGGTAAACAACTACATAAAACAGCAGATTGAAAAATCCTTCGCCATGTATATTTACGATTATAAGTTTGTGTGACGTGAAAAGTTGCATCAGTGGCTGTCAGCCATTCACTCAGAGGAGTGAAAAGAGTTGACCTATTGTTTCGCCAATAGTAGCCTACGGCAGGTGCGTCTTATGATGTACCAAGCTGCTCGGACAAGGTAACCCTCCCGAAAGGGTCGAGAATGAACCGTGAGGGGACTTCAAGAACCGCAAGCATTATGTGGTTGGGGAGCTTGGCTTGACGGCATGGCTAACGCAAGTGAATTGTCAGAACCATCGTTAAGTCGAACAAGCTTACGAATGCTTACAAGCTTGAACCAAAACGGTGTGTGGCCGGATAACCCTGTGGATTTTGGGGTTACGCGAACAACAGAGCCACCGGTGGAGAGGCAGAGCCTAAACCGTCATCGGCACTGATGCAGAACACGGTAAGCCTATATATCTCCATGAGCAATCATGGTAGGCCGAACGCAAGGGAGGCACAATGGTATGTAGGTAAAGGAAAATCGGAGAAAGCGAATGCCGCTCTGTAACGGAGAGGATATGGATTGACCTCATTGCCATGTATGGCAGAGAGCCACATCATCCGACACGAAAGTGTGCAGACTTCCGATATGGTAACATTTTACAAGATAACTTTTAGAACTTATGAAAGAAGAAAAGCAAATGGACGAGCCTAAAAACTCGTGTGCATCTTCTGACCACAAGGAATCAACTTGGGAAAACATTGATTGGAACAAGTGTGAGAAAGCGGTCAGTAAGCTACAAGCGCGTATTGTAAAAGCTCAGAAAGAGGGTAAGTTTGGCAAGGTGAAGGCTTTGCAATGGACTCTTACCCACTCGTTTTACGCCAAGGCATTGGCTGTAAGGCGTGTCACTTCAAACGATGGCAAAAAGACTTCGGGTGTTGACAAGGTATTGTGGTCAACCCCGAAATCGAAATACAAAGCCATCTTCACACTCGGAAGAAGAGGCTACAAGCCTCAGCCTTTGAGACGAATGTTCATAAAGAAGCACAATGGCAAACTGAGACCGTTGGGCATCCCCACAATGAAAGACAGAGCAATGCAGGCACTCTACCTACTCGCCTTGGAACCTGTGTCGGAAACAACTGCCGACAACTATTCCTTTGGCTTCAGAAAGGAAAGAGGCACTGCCGATGCAATGGCACGTTGCCACACTCTTCTCTCTAAGGGGTACTCGCCACAATGGATTCTGGAGGGTGACATCAAAGGGTGCTTTGACCACATCAGCCACGACTGGCTGATGAAGCACATCCCAATGGATAAAACCATACTTGGGAAATGGCTCAAATGTGGTTATATCTTTGAAAACGAAGTCTTCCCGACAGACGAGGGTACACCGCAAGGTGGTATCATATCGCCAACGCTTGCCAATATGGCACTCGATGGATTACAGAAACTACTCGAAGACAACTTTCCTTGGGAACCAAAGAAAGGTTCCTCGGGCTGGTACTGTCCGAAAGTAAGGCTTGTAAGGTTTGCAGATGATTTCATTATCACGGGCGAATCAAAGGAGCTGCTGGAACAGAAAGTCAAACCGTTGGTAGCATCGTTTCTTGCAGAAAGGGGTCTTACCCTGTCCCAAGAGAAAACGCTGATAACACATATTGAAGATGGTTTCGATTTCCTCGGCTTCAACGTCCGCAAATTCAATGGTACTCTGCTGACAAGACCAGCCAAAGGCCGTGTAAAGAGGATGTTGGATAAGGTAAAGCAAGAGATACACCGCTCGCGTGGAACTTCCCAACATGAACTTATCATGCGTCTCAATCCTATTCTCAAAGGATGGGCGAACTATTATCAATATAGTGCGGCCTCGGAAACGTTCCGAAAAGCGGACCATCTAATCTTCAAGAAACTGTGGCGATGGGGAATCCGTAGGCACGGAAACAAAAACCGTACATGGATTAAACAACGCTATTTCCACAAGATTGGAAATCGGGTCTGGGTATTTGCTACGACAAAAATTGACTCAAAGGGAGAAGAATACTTCGTACCGTTGACAATATTGTTCAATACAAAAATCCAGACATATCCGCAACTGAAATGCGACCTCAATCCATTTGACCCCGAATGGACGGAGTACCGTGAAAAACGGCGCACCGTCAAAATGAAGATGTCGATGAGTGGTAAAAGGACGCTTTTCAATATTTGGAAAAGGCAAAACCAAAGATGTCCAATCTGTGGTGAGCCGATAACAGTTGAAACACCGTGGCATACAATGATGTCAACCGTAAACGGTAAGAATTCATTGTCTATTGTCCACGAAAACTGTTATTTGAGTGTGACACATAAAAAGAAGTGTAAGAATGAGCGTGTTTCGGAGTAAGTCTGAAATATTGTTGCTTGAGCCGTGTGATGGGAAACTATCACGCACGGTTCTTAGGGGGGAAAGCACCCGCAAGGGCGCCGACCTACCCGCCCCAGATTTGTCCGAAATTGCTTATAACCATCTACTTAAACACACTCAGAATTACAAAGTGAAGCCGGAATTTTATGTCATCAATTTCGATGATCCGCGACGTTCGCACAGGTGCAATCCCATCAACCCGAAATTCATGGCGGACATCTCGGATGCCTACGAATCTGCCTACACGATTATGCTCAATTTGAACAAGACCTGGGTGTGACCTGTAAAGTCGCGTAATTGATTGTTAAACAGTGATATTAGTTGCATGATTTAACCCGCTGTTCCGTCAGCGGTAGCCTACTATAAGGTGCATCTCCAGTGATGGGTTGTGCCAAGCTTAT
>NZ_JABXJH010000034.1:0-51649 GCF_013373675.1 Bacteroides sp. L10-4 | reverse complement strand
TCCACGCTTTACATTCTATCGCTGACACGGCCTGGAAAAACGGACAATCCCCTCTTAAAGCTATATTGGCGCTCGTCTAAACTGACGGGCTAATTCTTCGTATCCTTTGTTCTCGCTGAATAGTTACTTGAAATAGTGAAGACTCTGCTTTAACACAAAGTCTTCACTATTAACAAACAATTCAATTACGCTTCTCTATAGGTAGGGAACCAATAATGACAGAGACATCCATTACCATTACTAAGGCATCCATTAGGACACATCGGATTTACATCACCTTCTCCCCGTGCTAATGCTTCCACATTAGCCAGCATCAAATCCGACATTGTTTCTGCTTTCTGACTCGTATAAACACCATATACGCCACTGCAACAAAAGTAGCTTTCATTGCTTCCTCTCTACAATATTCATGTCATAAATCAAAATTTTCGGGTCCGGATTATATGCAATACCATATATCAAATTATTTTCCGAATCAATACAAAAATTATACAGATTAGAGAAAATGCGATATCTTTCCAACAACAGCCCTTCCTGATTCAATAAGTGAAATTCTCTTCCATAGTTAAATGCCGAACCTTTCTTTTTGCCGAAATATAACCCTACTACCGAATCTCCCATAAAACCGGCAGCCATATATCCCATAGGACTTTGCTGATATATAGAATTATTCTCCTTTGTATACTTGAAACCGGAAGATGTATATTCCCAGACCTTTCGTACAGAGTCTGCAACAGTTTGATATTGTGCTAAGGTTCCAGACATATATACAACGCTCAACATCTTGTCTCCTGTGGCAGAAGGATACTGCCTTCCATAATTTGCCTTAGATACGGTCATTGAATCCTTGTCAACTTCATTTCCTCTCTGATAATCTGTACAGACATTTATACGTTGCAGACTGTCTGAACCTAAAATAGTATATTTATGTGCAGTCCGTCCTGTTGCAATATAAAAATCCTGCAATTTGTAAATCTCCAAATAGCGGGAAGTTGCGGGTAACTTCATTCTTTTTATCGGTGGGCATTTACCTTTATAATGGTTCAGGCTATCAACGGAATAAACCATGTATTCACGCTTCATATTGTCAAACAGCGATAAAAACCATTTGTCATCCAAACGATACACATCCATACTCGCTATTTGAAGAAATTCATCCGCTCCCTGCCCCTTGGTTGCAAAAGAATACAATATAGAGTCATTGGCTATATCAACAGCATCTATATTACAGCCGTCAGTAAACGAATAGTTTACAAATAGCAAGTCTCCTGCCTTTTTTATCAATGTAGGGCTACCTATTTCCACGTTCAACGAGTCAGAAGGTAGCCACTCCTTCATTTCGCTTGATTCCTTCGGCAGGATGCAAGAAGTAAACAAGAACATTATAATTATAGCATATTTCATAACCTAGCAATATCAATTATCCCTTTTATTCCTATTCCCAGATTAATCTCATCATAAACTAAAACGATAGACAATCGTTCTGTCATTCTGATAGCGAACAACATAAATATAATGCTCATCTATGCTTAAATTACTGATAGGAAATGGCAAGATATATTTCTTCACTTTTTCACCCTTCCAATTGAAACAAAGTATTTCTCTTGATGCCATATCCATCGCAGCCGCTTCCGTATAACTTAACGAAGAATAAGTGAAACAAATCAAATCATCCGAAACTGCCATTTTCATTAAACCTGCTATGCTTTTATCATAATCAACAGTGAATCGTCCTCCCTTTTGCTTTATTTGAGGTATATTTGCATACGGACTCACAAATGTTCTATGAACGCAATTGTCTGAAAGTTGATAAATCTCAAATACATCCGAAGCAAACGTCGATATCACAAATTTACGTTGCTTATTATTCGACTTTATATCACTCTGAAAAACATTTCCTCGATATATTCCTTCTATTTCTTCATATCCAAATGGATAACCAGAAGCAAAATCCATAATACTGTCATTCGAATCCAGAACACCGAAACGCCCTTCCTTAAACGAACCTACAGCAAGCTTATAAGTATCTAGAAAACAAAAGCGTGTAGGACGAAAGTCTACCGTATAGGGATAAAACGCCTGCGCTACATCTACAGAATCACTATTCTTCAAGACATTTGGAATTGAAACATAGTGTATCTTCTTTTTCATACGTTCACTAAAAACAAGCAAGGAGTCTTGTATAACAAAGTTACTTCCAAAATCGAGATACTCATCCGAACCATTTCCTTTCCGCCCCCATCTTTGTAGCAGTTTACCACTCGCTAAATCTATTAATGAAAAGTTGTACTCATCATGCATATGTTTTGCAATTAGTATTCCATCATAAATACCAATATCAGTTATTACACCCAATTCATCTTCTTCATCAGAATAGATACTATCCAACGTACTGACCTCAATAACTTGATTAAAAGCATCAATATTCACATTAGTTTGTTTACAAGATATGCAAAAAACTACTGATAAAGCCATCAAAAACAACTTATTATTCATCTTCTCACTTTTATGATAGTGTGTCAAATTTATCACATAATCAGCCAATATATTTAAAATTTACTTGCTAACAATAGAATAAATTCGACACATTCTATCCAAATTATTTACCACCTAGCATTATCTCTTCGCTTGTCTTGTGAAGGATCTGTAGGATGCAAAGCTTCACAATCATAATTGGGGTCAGAAATACAATCGTTAGTATTGGGCTGTTCTGGAGTTGCCAATGCCTCCACATTAGCCAACATCAAATCCGACATTGTTTCTGTTCTCTGATTCGTATAAACTCCATATCCCGTCACTGCTGCAAAGGCTGCAACAAAAGCAATTTTAATTATTTTCTTCATTGTTATTTCTTTTGATTTTTAGATTTCAATTATTCTATTCCGTATCTATCCTTTCAACGGAAAGGCAAACATATTGCCCGTTCAATTTAAATCGTTATCTTTGCCGAGACCTCCTTTCCAGGATGGGTTACGGAACGGGCGGGTGCGTAAAGTGTCAAAAAACGTTAGCCGTCCGCTCCTCTCCAGCCCTTTTATATTTCTTTTTTCCTAATAGCCATCTTTTTGTAGTAAATACTTAAGTACATGACAAAAATTAAATATATATTATTTTCTGCCTATCCCGTATCCCAGTATTCTATCTCGTTCATTTTCCAAG
The DNA here is from genome assembly GCF_013373675.1 of Bacteroides sp. L10-4. NCBI lineage: Bacteria > Pseudomonadati > Bacteroidota > Bacteroidia > Bacteroidales > Bacteroidaceae > Bacteroides > Bacteroides sp. L10-4. The sequence goes on along the minus strand of NZ_JABXJH010000034.1, from coordinate 48,490 downwards.
CCATCAAATAGACAATCTACCCTGCACAATTCATTCAGTTCACTTGCCGTTTCATCCATTATAATTTGAATCTATAGATAATAGTTTCCTCTTCATTATTACAAATCCCATAAATATACTGTTTATCAGCACAGAAAGAGGTTATGGGAATAGGAAGGAGATATTTTCTCACTTTCTCGCCATTCCAATTAAAACAAAGGATTTCATTCGCAGAGTTACCCAACCTTTCTTTTTCATTACTTCTCAACGATGAGTATGTAAAATAAATGAAATCATCCGATACGGCCATTTTCATCAGCCCTGCAATACTTTCATCATAATCTATACCATAGCGATTACCGCTCTTTCTTAATTTAGGAGGATTATTAAAAGGACTTACATAAATCCTGCTAAGTGCCGTATCGGAACATTGATATATTTCAAAAACATCAGAAGCTAAAGTTTGCACAATAGTTTTTCTTTGCTTTTCATTTGACTTTATTTTACATTGAAATACACTTCCCCTCATAACACCTGCCAATGGTTCTGTGGAAAACGGATATTCAAAAGGACATTCCATAATCTCGTTTCTCGAATTTATCACACCTAAACGACCAGTCTTGAAACAACCCGCAAAAATCTTTTTTCCATTTACTATATTAAAAATCAATGGACGAAAATCAACCGTATATGGATAAGACTCTTTCGTAGCAATAGAAGCGCGTCCCTCATCTAATATGTCAGTAACGGAAACTGAACATATCATTTTTCGCATTCGTTCCTGAAAGATGAGCAAAGAGTCGGTCAATACAAACCCATTGCCAAAATCAATAAATTCATTGTCTCCTTCTCCTCGTTTCCCCCATCGCTTCAACAGATTGCCGGTACTCGCATCAATAAATGAAAAATTATACTCATCATTTCCATGTTCAGTAACTATTATACCATTTCTAACTTCCAGATTGACAATTACTCCTAAAGGGGTCTCTTTATCTGAAAACAAACTATCATAATCAGTTATTTCCGTTACTACTTCAAAGGCATCAATATCTGTCATTGACGAACGACATGACATAAGAAGCATGATACATGCTATAAGAACTAATATTCGTTTCATTTTCATTTCTTTTGAAGAGGACACACATTCAAAAGATGTATTAATAATCCTCTAAATGTATATCCTCCAACTCTCTATTTAGGGCCATTTAGCTTTCGACTGCGTTTCATCTTTTGAAGGATCAGTTGGATGCAACAGAATACAGTCTGAATCAGCAGAAACACAATCTTTAACGCTGGCCTCTCCACTTGCCAATGCCTCCACATTAGCCAACATCAAATCCGACATTGTTTCTGTTCTCTGATTCGTATAAACTCCATATCCGGCAACTGTTGCAAATGCTGCAACAAAAGCAATTCTCATTATTTTTTTCATTGTTATTTCTTTTGAATTTTAGATTTCAATTATTCCATTCCGTATCTATCCTTTCAACGGAAAGGCAAACATATTGCCCGTTCAATTTAAATCGTTATCTTTGCTGAGACCTCCTTTCCGGGGTGGGTTACGGAACGGGCGGGTTCGTAAAGTGTCAAAAAAACGTATGCCGTCCGTTCCTCTCCATCCATGTTTTATATTCTTCCTTTATAGTTCATGTTATATTTTATTATCGGCTCATCCTTATCCACGTCTGTAACAAAAATGACTCCTTTCCGTCCACTAACCCTTTTCAAAGTTATAAGGTCTTGCCGCAAGATATAGTTAACATGAGCAATCAGACTATCTTATTTTTTCAGATACAATATCTGGAGTATCGGGTTTCGGTCTTCTTCAGGAGCACACCAAAATAGAAATGTATTTTCTTTTGTCATGGATGTCTTGCCGGAGCATTGGACACCATCCAAATCATTCTTCAGGTATTTGCCAATCAGATACTCATCCGCTGCTTTTGAATATAAAAAATATCGAAGATCAAAAACTGCACACCAATATGCAGCAAACAGCCATTTCTCACTTTCGATATATCTGGTTCGGACAAAATCTTCCATGTGTTCCAACGAGACATTCCCTTTATAGCTATGTTTTATTTCAGGTTTCATACAAAAAGACTGTATCGTATCCAATTCTGTGCCATCAAAATGATAAACCTCGTTATCCAAGTTGGGAGCCATAAAACATATCTCATTCTTGATAGAACATAAGTCCCAATCCGAATTCATATAAATCAGATGTTCTTGGTTACGGCCTACCAATTGACTCACAACCTTACCTGAAGCATCCAAATAATAAATTCCGGCCTCTTTATTGTCGGCACCGGCCAAAGAGATAACATAGCCACCTGAAGGAAGTATCTTAAAGTCAAAGGCACTAATCTCCAATCCGATACTTTTCAAATACTTGCCTTCAAGAGTATAAAAGAGAAGGGAATGTGTCCATAAATCCAGAATTACAATTTGCCTGTTACTTTCATCATATTCAAACTGACACATGTTTACATATTCCCCGGGAGCATCACCTTTATGAAACACTTGTCCCCGATACTTACCGTCTCTGGAAAAAATCCAGACTGTCTGCATTTGCAAATCGAGAACAAATATGTGTTCTTCACTAATTTCTACATCAGTGATGTTCCCAATCAGACATGCATCCGTTGTCTCCAAAGGTATATACTTTATTGAATCAACGAATTGGGAATAAGCGATAGTATCAACAGCTTCATTCAGTAAATCCGGATATTTACTCACTCTTTCTATTTTTTCAGAGCAAGAGATTAACATCAAAAACAAAGACAAAACGCAAGCAATAATTCTACACATAATTACGACTTTACCTTCTATTTTCATAACACTCCTTCCTTTCTATTTAACCGGCTACTTATTTATTGCATTTTCCCCAAACAGCAGAACGCTTACATTCATCACCGGGTTGAGTTTGAGCACATGTAGCACCAACAAGCCTATCACCATCGTAACAATTAGTTGCTTTATAACCATAAAAAGTATTTGGATCTGCATCTGATTCTCCGCTCGCCAACGCTTCCACATTAGCCAACATCAAATCCGACATTGTTTCTGTTCTCTGATTCGTATAAACTCCATATCCTGCCACTGCTGCAAATGCGGCAACAAAAGCTACTTTCTTTATTTTCTTCATTGTTATTTCTTTTGATTTTTAGATTTCAATTATTCTGTTCCGTATCTATCCTTTCAACGGAAAGGCAAACATATTGCCCGTTCAATTTAAATCGTTATCTTTGCCGAGACTTCCTTTCCAAGGTGGGTTACGGAACGGACGGGTTCGTAAAGTGGCAACAAAACGTTAGCCGTCCGCTCTTCTCCAGTCCCTTTTATATTTCTCTCCTTTTATATTTCATCTTATACTTTATTATCGGGTCATCTTGGTTCACATCGGTAGCATAGATGATTCCTTCCGACTCATTCACCGAGATGCCATAGATATAGTGGTCGAGCACATATTTGCAAAGAGGCTCGCCATGCAAACTGAATACATAGATGTATTGCCCGCCATCTACCTGGATGCCTTTTTGAGCGTTCTGCATAATCTCCTTGAAAGAGCGTCCGTGGAACACGGCATAAATGGCTTTGTCCGTGACCTGCACATCGCTAAAACCCATAATGCCCGTAGGAATACCATAGCCTTCGGCAACCTTGAACTCCGGTTCACCGTGAGGACCGATGCGCACCACGTGCGTACTGTCCTTCAAGTTATAGACTTCGAGCACTTCACCCAGCTGGGTGACTGCTGCCAGCACGCCGTTGCGCGGATTGTAGTCAATGAAGCTACGCCATGCCTGCGCCAGCGCAGGACGGGCGTTCTGCAAAGCATCGGTATTGCCGGTAGGTATAGTGCCGGTCTTACGGAGCAGATGTCCTTTCCTATTAATCAGGCAGAAACGGCTGTCACCGGAATAGTCGGGAATGATGAAAGTGGAGTCGTCGTACTGCACAAAGTCCAAAGTGCGAAGTACCTCTTCATCTATTTTTACCGCTTCCTGACGAGAAAGCGAGTCGCCGGACAACGACACCCCATACCTATTAATTTCCGATTTACCGGTATCGAGCAACCACAAAAATTCCCCATTCCATCGGATATTTTCCGATGAAAGCACCTCACCGGGAGCTTCGCCCCTCTTGCCCAAAGATGCCAGATAGCGAAAGTCCGGATAATGGAAAAGGTGACAGAAGTGGTCTGTACTGTGCAAATCCATTACTGCAACCTTATCGCCCTGCACCCGAATACGGAACGGATAGCGGAACAAGGCGGTGTCTACCGGCACCGTTGTTCCTTTCAACGCAATGGTCTGCAGAAAATCACCGTAAGCAACGGAGGCTTCCGTAGGCTTTGAAGCGCAAGAGGAAAGGAGAAAAACGGAGAGCGCTATGATATGAATTTTAATAATAAAGTACATGTTTTACTCCTTCATTTGAACGAGGACAAGGGATTGAACCGCTTCCGATACATTTTCCATTTATTTCAACCTCATCGTCGGCCAATGCCTCTATGTTTTCTAATAACAAATCGTCCAACTTTTCTGCATGGTTAATTTGAGAATAGCCGAAAAACGAAAGGGCACAAACGACCATTCCGCCTACTAATTTCACTTTAATTGTTTTCATCTTGTTTTTTATTTTTCGTTACGGCAGCAAAGGTAAAAGGAAAGGTTAGAAAACACCAATTTAACCATCAGTAATATACGAGAATGGGGCGTGAAAAAAAAATCACGCCCCGCAAAAACCTCTTAAAGCATTTATAATCAACATTATTCAGAAATGAAGATTTTATATCCTTTTAGCTTCGACACAAAACGAATTTGAACAGAATCGTCCGCACTGAACAGTTTCTTCACCATGCTGATGGCTTTCCGGCGGCGTTCATTTATGTTTGAGTCCGTTGGTTGCCACTCGCAGATTTCGGCAATTTCCGCTTTTGTCAATAGGAGGTCGGGACTCTTGGCAAAGCCTAAGAGTAATTTGGCGGTTTGCGGCGTGCACGCTTTGCCTTCTTCTTCCCGATAGGTCAGCGTATGGTTTACGACATCGAATACATACTCTCCAAACCGGCAAGTGGTGAGCACTGCATCTGTATTTTCTTCTTTCGTAGGCAGCCGGGACCAAACATACATAGCCAGCCCCGCCAACGCGCTGAACAAAAAGAGGCCGGAGAGCACCAAAAACAGTGTATCAGTCCAGTCCACGCAACGCCAAGCGGAAAACTGCATATAGGCGGTCAGGGTCATGGTATACATACCGTCTAAATAGTAAGTGCCCAAAGCGTATTTCGGAAGTATAATTGCCTCGTTTCCGGCAAACGATTCCCGGCAACTATCTTTTCCCAATGGCTGCACCTTTAAAGAGAGGGCAAACCGTGCCCCGTCATACTTGGCACTCGTTTCGTTTTTCCACTCTGCCCCCATCTTTTCCAATGGGAACTTACCATAGCAGTTTAGTATATCGGCTTTGCTTCCTATCAGATCCAGGGGGTATAGTCCTTGCGCCTCTTTCAAGGAATCTATCTCTATTTCAAATACGCCTTCGGTCGATACGGCTTTCCGCTTGAGATTCTTCTTTCCTGCACTATGCCAAGATAGATAGTATTCCCCCAGCCTATCAAACTCTCGGCTCACCGCCTGTTCCGCAACCTTGCGCAGCGTCTGTATCGCCATTGCTTTCACTTCAGTACGCCCTTGGCGTACATTACTATACAGGGTTATTACCCAGGCAAGTGCTACCACTGTGGTAGCGCCTGCCCATATGGTTCCAATGGACTTCTTTGCCTTAAATTTTATTTTCATATCGTGTGGCTTTTTTCGTGCGGTAAATCATAACTACGTGCAAAGATAGTTTTTTCTGCAAAGAATCTGCTCCCTTTATGAATACAGAGGGAAGGGATTCTTCGCTTCGCTCTGACTATACTTTAATGAAAAAACAGAAGAGGCTTTGAGCGAAGCTAATGACGAATAGTATAAGCCTGTTAATGTGTAATGCACTATCTTTCAGGATGATTCTCAGATAAAATTCTTTTATTTTAGAATTGTGGACAGGGTGCCAACAGCTACTACTTTATCATTTTTATCAAGTAAAAAAGCTTGAAATATTATATCTGATGGAAAATGGTTAAGTTTATTCAAAGAATCTTGTTCATCAATACAAACAGGATAAGAAAAATTATTCAGTTTTAAAATATACTCTAACTCCTTCCTGTTTCTAGGATACAAAAAGAAACAAACAGGAACATACCCCACAGAATCTAACTGACAAATAAATTTTCTTCATTGAGCCATCTTAACTTACAACTTGTACAACCTACCGAATCAACATACGTAATAATCTTATATTCACTTTCAGTGAATAAACCGTATCAGCTCCTAATTATTTCCTTCCTCATTTTTCCACACGAAATAAAGCAAACGACAAAAGGAATTAGTAATAAAGGATTTATTTTCAATAATTTAATTCTAATAGGATTAAATATATCCGTAGGTGCAAACTTCCACTTCACTACTTTAAGGAGTATATGAACAGAATCGGATTATCATCTTCATTTGAATTCTCCAGTATTCTCATCAAATCATCATTTATCTTGGATCCACTCTCATGCAGTTGCAAAAGTAACCCGGGACGAAGTAAAGATATAAAAGCACCGTCTTGAGTTATTCCGCTTGGAGAACTAAAAGCTCCTATTTGAAGTTCCGACTGGAGTCTTTCTTGAGAAAAGCTGTAAGAAACTTTTCTTTGCTTATCATAAAACCCGAAATACATTGTTTTATTCACATAATACGGTACACAGAACGATTGGTCATTCTCATAAACATGATAAAATGCAATGTATGGCGACTCCAACAAATCCGGGATATAATTTCTATTGTTGGCAGATTTTTCTATACTCTAAATCCACCAAGCCACATCCCTTCGCATATAAAGCCCTGAATATCCACATAAAGTTCACCGATAAACAGGTAAAATATTATTTTGCATCTCCCGACAGGGACAGCCGTATCGGCGAGGAGGCCGTATTGCAATACACGGTGACGGTCTTGGAGAAGTGTTCCGGATGCTCCGCCTTATAGACCGCCTCCAGTGTTATCTCCTTGCCCGGCTGGGCAGGTTCCTTGGAATAGGATACGGTGGTGCAGCCGTAAGAGGTGGTGACATCCTGTATCACCAAAGGGCTGCCGCCTGTATTCTTCAAAGTGAAGGTCGCCTTTTGCTCCTTATGTCAGTCGAAACTGCCCAAGGTCACGGAAGTCGCATCCATACCAACCTCGGTCATTATCTGCTTGCTTTCCTTCTCTTCACCGATCTCTCTGCCTCGGATAATCCTTAGATAGAGTTCTTTTATTGGGGGGTTGTTGATGGGGTTTCCAATAGCGACGACCTTCTTATTTTTGTCTAACAGAAAAGTTTGAAAACGATTATCTTTAGGAAATTTGTTCAGAAGATTAAAAGAATCCTTTTCATCAATACACACTGGATATGAAAAATGAACTCGCCTCAATAAACTTACCACCCGTTCTTTGCCATTTTTTTTAGGATTAAAAATGAATAGACATGGGACTGTTTTATTAGAAATAGAATCTAACTCTATTATAAAATTAGCCCACTCTGGCAAATTCATTTTACAGCTCATGCAACCTATAGAATCTATATATATCAATATGGCATTTTGCTGGAATTCAACCTTATTATAACTAATTATGAATCATCCAAATACACATCCAAAACAAACTCCTGAGGAAATAGAAGTTGTTTTCCGCTCCACTCTTTTGTTAAATTCACAATGCTTTCTCGTTCTGGAACAGAACACATACAAAAAATAAGCAAACATAGAAACACATATAAATATTTCATTTTTTCAAACGATATTTTAAGATTACCGAATTATCATCTTCTTTAATGTTGTTTATTGTATCTATAGTAGCAGTTTCCACCAATAATTTTTTGGATACTAAATATTCCAGCCAACTGGGTTCGGCTATTACATATAAAAAATCATTATCTACATAGATTGGGGGTAATAGTAGTTCACCATTATTAAATGTACATGAATAAAGGTTGGACCGTTCTGAATCCTTTTTATAAAGAAGAAGATGTTGTTTTCTTGATACATAATAAATGTAAATAAAAAATTCTTATTTTCCCATCGACAAATAGGGAAAGCATATTTTCCACTTCCCTTAATAATATCTTCAAAAATAGCTTTATGAGAATCTATTTTCTCAAAGGGGAAAGAACAACTTCCAAAATTATAACGAATTACTTCTTTTATATGACCTTCATTTTTTTCTATTTTATACACCTTATCATTAGGATAAGGAAAAGAGAAAAAAACATCTCCCTCAGACTCATAAAAAGAATACGGTTGAGTAACACCAATCCTCAAAGAAGGAATATAAATATAACCTTTTGTACTTTCTACTATACGATTTTGTTTGAAAGAATAAATATTCATTCTATCATTCGCATTGGATGTGGATGAGAAAGAAGAATAAAAGGCATATAACTCATTATTCAAACATTTAAAAGTACTTATAGGATACAAATCTTTTGGTATTTCAACTTCATCTAAAAAATTAAATTCATCATCATATATCATAATTTTATATGCTGATACATCCAAAATTTCAATATGCTTATCTTTAGAAATATCAAAATCTACTATACAGTGATATTCACCGGGACCATCGCCTTGTTTGCTTTTGCTATTTCTCAAAAAAGTCCCATTTGCATTGAATACATAGATACAGGCCTCTTTTCTATCTAATATGTAGTATTTCCCTTCTTTAAAAAGCATTTTATCGCATTTACCAAATAACGATGCTTCTGAACTTTCTAAAGCTGTCACTTCTATAGAAGAAAAAATAGCCTCTATATCTAACTTTTCTGAATTATTCGGATTGACAGTAATACAAGCCGCATCAGTGTCAATAATAGAATCATACTTATTGACACATCCCCATAAACAAAAAAAGACAACTAAACACCCAAACACAACTTTATACATTTCAGTTATGGATTAAAATTTCACATCTAAAAATTAAAGAGCAGACCTTTCCAAAGGAATTAATTCAAATTCCTATTCATAAATGATGCGGGCTAAATGAAAAAGTTGAGAGGAGATATGTTTCTTAAATGACAAATAATCAAAACAAAATAATATCTCCCAAAAACAATCAAAATACTTCAAATTATGCCGGCAACCCAGGTATACAACTCACCCAAGTATAGCCTACAAATTTACAACGAGTTACTTTAAATCCACCAAATGGAGTCCAAGTATATTCATAGCCATCATCTCCCCAGCATTTTCCTTCCGAACTGCCACAGGCTATATCTACTTCCGGCAACTCATATCTTGCCAATGCCTCCACATTAGCCAGCATCAAATCCGACATATTATCTACTTTCTGATTAGAATAAATGCCATATCCGGCAACTACTGCTACTAAAGTAGCTTTTGCTATTTTCTTCATACTATTTATCTTAAAAAAAATTACTGATTAAGATTAACATTCCGTATCTATCCTTTCAACGGAAAAGCAAACATATTGCCCATTCAATTTAAATCGTTATCTTTGCCGAGACTTCCTTTCCAAGGTGGGTTACGGAACGGACGGGGTCGTAAAGTGTCAAAAAACGTGTACCGTCCGCTCTTCTCCAGCCCTTTTTATATTCATTTCTTCCTTTTTCTTAATAGCCACTTTCGGATACTAAATATACTTTCACATGAGAAATCGGGCAATCTACGGAACCGCTTCCCAAACAATCAATTGATACGTGCCCCTCACCCGACGCCAAAGCCTCTATGTTTTCCAACATCAGGCTGTCCAGGTTTTCGCGTTCAGCACCCAATTGAAAGGAAGCGGCTACTGCCACTAAAAATAAAAACATAAATAGAATTTTCTTTTTCATTGTTTTCCACATTTATTATTTGTTTTGAATAATGGGGTAAAGTTAATGGAAAACAAAAGTCATATCCAAATTTACATCCTGACAATATCTGACAATCAAGCAAGAAAAGAAATTGTCAGAAATTGTCAGGCAATGTCAGATAATGTCAGGATGTTATTCTGATGGTATTTTTTCCGATGAAATGGGGATTTTCAATAGATAAGCGGAAATCTTACGTTCTATTGTACAAACTGAAATCTTCGACAGGCAGTCGCGCAATCTTTTTATACTTTGATACAACTTATCCAGAGTACCACTACCATCCGGCCACAATAAATGCAGGATTTCATCCTTGGAAAGTCTATTATCTTCAGCATCCCAAAAACGCATTCACGCTTCATATTGTCAAATAGCGATAAAAAACGAGAATGGGATTACTTTCCTCTGATTTGCTATCCAACAAATCCTCCAGACGCTTATCTTGGACATCTTCCTTGACAACATCAAATGGAGTAATGGCACCCACGAATAGACCGTCACAAACAGCCATAGGCAAGGGAAATCTTCCGCCAAGTCCTAAATCATCAACAATCATATCACTTTTAACATTAACTGTTCTATTCTCTTTTTTATCCCGGATTGATAAATACAAATCTCTCTTTATATAATACTTCACAACCAACATTTGATTGGTTTCATACACATAAAGAAGTCTAATCCAATCATTCTCACCTGTCAATATTTCCTTCATCACATCTCCTGAAGTATCATGTTTTTGGAACAATTCCAAAGGAGGGAATTTCTGTTTTCCCCAAGAGAATTCATAACAAGCATCAAAAGAATTCCCGCTCAATTCATATACCTGATTGCTGAAGTAAGGATAAACCCTCAAACTCTCATTAAACATATAAAAATTAGCAGGACAACCATGAAGTATTTTCCCCGTTAGCGGAGCGTCATAAAATGTACGGACTACGTCCCCTTTTTCATTAGCCACAACAAACTGTTTACCAGAAAAGACATCATTTTGCCTCAAAGGATAATAATATATATACATTCCTGAATCTTGCATTGCAGCAAAAGACAACGGTGAAGGCGCGGGAAGCGTTACATCACCGATATATTTCAAATCAGTCAAGCGATATTTCAACAACCTATTCAACTGTCTATCCAAAATCAGAACATGCCCATGCTTGTCAATCCAAAAAGAATGAGGAGATATAAACTCTCCCGGTCCATTTCCATGACCTTCTAACTTCATAACAAATTTTCCATCCATGCCAAACACATTAAATGTATTCATCTTGTTATCAAGTATGTATATGCGATTGCCACAGATTTCTATTTGACCGATATTACCCACTAATGAATTTTCCGAGGATTCCAATGCAACATAAGAACATACCGAAATCAACTCTGCAGCATTTACCGATTTCAAATTTCCAAAATCAATAACCTCTGCGGCTGTACTACTCACTACATTAGGTCTACTACAACCCATCAATAAACATATAAGGCCTGCAAAATAAATGCAAATAAGCGATTTTATCATCTTCAACATTAAATTTACATGAATAGGAAGGACGATGATAGCTTAACAATGTATGAAAAGCTATCATCTCATTTCTTACATTACAATTCAGGAAAAACTATATTTTTTCAACACGTCTCATTTCCTGTTTTAGTACAATTATATCCATCCCCTTCAGGGCGATAGTAACGTTCCCACACTTTGCTATTATAATCAGATTCCCCACTTGCCAACGCCTCCACATTAGCCAGCATCAAATCCGACATTGCTTCTGTTCTCTGATTCATATAAACTCCATATCCTGCCACAGCTGCAAATACGGCAACAAATGCAACTTTCATAATCTTCTTTCTCATTGTTTTTCTACTTTCAAATTTATTCTTTTTAATTCTTATCTATTTCCGTATCTATCCTTTCAACGGAAGAAGCAAACATATTGCCCGTTCAATTTAAATCGTTATCTTTGCCGAAACCTCCTTTCCGGGGTGGGGTACGGAACGGACGGGTTCGTAAAGTGGCAACAAAACGTCTACCGTCCGCTCTTCTCCAGCCCTTTTCATATTCATATTCCTTTTTTCCTAATAACCTCCTTCTTGTACTAAATACACTTTCACATGGGAACTCGGACAATCCACGGAACCAAGGCCAAAACAACTGATATTTACGTGCCCCTCACCTGATGCCAAAGCTTCTATGTTTTCCAACATCAGGCTATCCAGGTTTTCGTGTTCAACACTCCATTGAAAGGAAGCGGCTACTGCCGCCAAAAATAAAGCAATAAATAGAATTTTCTTTTTCATTGTTTTCCACATTTAGTATTTATTTTGAATGATAGGATAAAGTTAATGGAAAACAAAAGTCATATCCAAATTTCCGGCCTTACAATGTCTTATATTCGGGAAAGAACAAGGAATATAAGAAATTATAAGATTGTGAGTAGGATACTATTCTCCGGCATTCCCCTCGATGAAATAGGGGATTTTCAACTGATAAGTAAAATTTCCACGCTCAATGGTACAACAGGAGACCAGCGACAGACAGTCGCGCAATCTTCTTATAGACTGATACATTTTATTCGAGCCACCACTACCATCCGGCCACAATAAATGCAGGATCTCATCATTGGACAACTTATAATCTTCAGCATCCAAAAAACCTTGCAGCAACCGGGCAAGCAGTGGAGTCAAATTTACAACATCATCACCCCTCTTCAGCAAGCGGGAAGCAGCATCAAAATATACACCTGCTTCCAACTGACAAATACGTGAAGGATTCCCGTGACCGGCAACCACCGGAACTTCCTTTTCTACCACGATGTGCTTTTCCTTGACGAATAAACGATGATAGACTTTACTCACATACTCCTGTATAAAAAACAAGAGTATGCAGGAAGCCACCAAAACTGCCAACAAAACCTTGTCTTTCCGGGAAAGAACCATCCAACAGGAATGATAAAGGTAGCCGGTCATGCCGACTTCACATCGAAGTCCTAAATAATAAGTGAACAAGCTATCCGATTCCGACAAATAAAGGGAATCTTCGGAGTAAGTATAAGACTCGTGCTCTTGCCAGTCGGACACAGAAATGCGCATAGCCGTTGTTCCGGGAAATCCCATCGCAGCCAACCGGTTATTCCAGAACAGATTCAATGAATCGGCACTCAGAGGAGAGACATGCAGGAGATAAGAATGGGCTCCTCTCGTATCACGAGACCGTTCCATATTACGGGCGTGTTTCTCATAAGGAACCCAAAATTCTTTCTGGCCATATTCGCTTGTCAGCAAAAGCTTGATTGGTTCCTTCTTAATGTCAGTAGAGTCATCCGGCAATCGAAAGCCACCTGACAGATGAAGATACATAGGAATACCCTTCCATTTCTGCGTCTCTTCCTGCAAAGCCGAACGGAAGGCATCACGCGCCTGTGTCTGCCAGTATTCCAGCCGGTACTGATACAAAAAACAGCCGGTGAATCCCGCCGCCACAATGCCTATAAACGCGTATATCAATAGCAGCAGCCAATATTCTTTTTTCATGGTCGGTTCATGGATAAACTGTTTTCGGTCAAAAAGTTAAGCATTTATTCCTAATCCTTTAAAAAACAGCAAGCATGAATTTCACACTCCTCCCAAGAAAAAAAGTACCCGCATCCGGGAAGCAAAAGCCACACTTCCGACAGCATAGGCAACGGGACTTACCCTCTAAAACTCCAACTGAAGTATATTTAACTCAAGTTTACTCCCCTATTCCTTGTCTATTAGGATTTTAATTCTTTACTTTGCAACAGGCTGTATATAGCCGAACAGTATTGAACCGCGAATTAAAAAAACAGAACCATGTCCAACTATATCCGTTTTGACTGGGCCATGAAACGGCTGCTGCGCGACAAAGCAAACTTTGCCGTGCTCGAAGGGCTCATGACAACACTGCTGAAAGAGAAAATAACCATCAAGCGGCTGCTGGAGAGCGAAAGCAACCAGGAAAGCGAGTATGACAAGTACAACCGGGTGGACTTGCTGGCAGAAGACGAGAAGGGGGAACTGATTCTCTTCGAGATACAGAACAACAACGAATATGCCTACTTCCAAAGGATGCTGTTCGGAACTTCCAAGCTGGTGACCGAGTACATCAACCGGGGGGAAGGATACGAGAAAATCAGAAAGATATACAGCATAAACATCGTTTACTTCGCACTGGGAAGCGGTACGGACTTTGTCTATCAAGGGAAAACGGAGTTCCGAGGAATGCACAACAACGAGCTACTGCAGCTCTCGCCTTTCCAAAGGCAGACGTTCAAGGTCAGCGAAGTGAGCCAACTCTACCCCGAATACTACATCCTGAAGGTGAACGACTTCAACCGATGGTCAAAAGTACCCCTCGAGCAATGGATCTACTTCCTGAACACCGGCGAAATCCCCGAAGATGCGACCGCCCCGGGCCTGCCCGAAGCCAGGGAACGCCTGAAGCTGGACAAATTGAAAAAAGATGAGCTCAAAGCTTATTACAGGCACCTGGACAATGTAGTGATTCTGAGAGACAATATCAATACAGAACGTGCCGAAGGAAGAGAAGAAGGGAGAGCCGTGGGAAGGAAAGAAGGAAAAGAAGAAGGAAAACGAGAAATGGCCTTGAGAATGAAAGCGGAAGGCATTCCTGTTGATGTCATTGCGCGATGCAGTGGATTGAAAGTAGAGGAAATCAATAAACTATAAAACCGGTTTCATCGGAAAAGTCGATGAAGAGGGCGATACTCTATGACAGGTTCGTCCTTGTTCACATCCGTAGCAAGGATGATGCCTTGCTGCTCATCCACAGAGATGCCATTAACAAAATGGTCGAGCACATAGCTACAGAGCGGTTCGCCCTTCAAGCTAAACACATAAATGTATTGACCGCCATCCACATGGATGCCTTGCCGGGCATTCTGTGCCATCTCCTTGAAAGAACGTCCGTGGAACACGGCATAGATGGCGCTGTCTGTTACCTGAACATCGCTGAATCCCATGATGCCGGTAGGGATGCCATAGCCCTGGGAAATTTTGAACTCCGGCTCACCGTGAGGACCAATGCACACTGTGCGGGTGCTGTCTTTCAGATGATAGATTTCGAGCACCTCGCCAAGCTGTGTCACCGCTGCCAAGACACCGTTACGAGAATTGTAATCGATGAAGCTGCGCCATGCCTGCGCCAGTGCCGGACGGGCATTCTTTAAAGCGTCCTCGTTGGAAGAAGGGATTCCACCCAGTTTATGCAACAGACTGCCCTGCCGGTTCACCAGACAGAAGCGACTGTCGCCCGAATAGTCGGGAATGATGAAAGTGGAATCATCCATCGCCACAAAGTCCAGGGCGCGGAGAATATCCTTATCTAGGTTCACCGATTCCTGACGCGACAATGAATCACCGGATAGGGCACAACCAAACCGAATCAATTCGGACTTATTGGAATCGAGAATCCACAAACCATCGCCGCTCCATCGGACATTTTCAGCGGAAAGTTGCTCGCCGGGAGCTTCGCCACGCCTGCCGAAAGAGGAAAGGGGGCAGAAAGCTGGATAGCTGAAAGCATGGCAGAAACAGTCCTCGCCATGCAAATCGAGCACAACTGCCCGGTCTCCCTGCACACGAATGCGGAAAGGATAACGGAATAGGGCGGTATCCAGCGGAAGCGTTCTTCCCTTCAGCTCCAATGTACGGGGAAAGTCCGTATAAGACAATACTTCATTACGGGGAGCAGAGGTACATGCAGCCAAAGCTACAGACAGAAAGAACAGGCCGATGAGGTTCCGCATAGCTATTATCTTTTGAAAGGAAGTTACTGCCGTCACCAAAAACAGAGTCATAAATAACATTTTCTTTTTCATTGTTTTTTCACATTTAGAGTCCGTTTAATTTTATTCAGTATTCGTCCCCCCCAAAAAACAACCATGGTGACTAATAGAAAGGCGCATTGGCAGTAAGACTTGAGTCAAGCTGTCAATGCGCCTTTCTATTAGTCATCAGCTATCTGCTTACTTCAGCAAGCTTTCCGCATCCAGATGCTCCGCCTCAATATCTTTAAAATAGCGGTAAGTACCCACTTTCAATTCATCGGTAGCAGCGTCATCAGCAACAATGATTCCCTTTTCGTGCATCTGCAACGCGCTGATAGTCCACATCTGCATCACAGGTCCCTCGACTGCATGATAGAGGGCACGTGCCTTGTTGTGTCCGTTTACGATAATCATCACCTCGCGGGCGCTGAGCACAGTACCCACACCGACGGTCAGGGCAGTCTTGGGTACCTTGTTCACGTCATTGTCGAAGAAACGGGAATTGGCAATGATGGTATCGGTAGTCAATGTCTTCTGACGGGTGCGTGACGAAAGAGAAGAACCCGGCTCGTTGAAAGCGATATGTCCGTCGGGGCCGATACCGCCCATGAAAAGGTCGATGCCACCGTAGGACTTGATTTTCTCTTCATAGCGTGCACACTCGGCATCCAGATCAGCAGCGTTGCCGTTCAGGATATTGGTGTTCTCCGGCTTGATGTCTATATGGCTGAAGAAGTTGTTCCACATGAAGGAATAGTAGCTTTCGGGATGTTCCTTGGGCAAACCTACATACTCGTCCATATTGAAAGTCACTACGTTCTGGAAAGACACGATGCCTTTTTTGTTCAGGTCGATAAGTTCCTTGTACATGCCCAGCGGAGAAGAGCCGGTGGGACATCCCAACACAAACGGTTTTTCAGGTGTCGGATTAGCGGCCTTAATCTTGGCAGCTACATAATGTGCCGCCCACTTTGACACGGATTGATAATCCGGTTGAATGATTAGTCTCATTGTGATTGTTTTATTAGGTTAATAAATTAGGGGTAACTCTCTATTTAAATTTTTGTCACTTCCTATCCTTCTTCAAACGCTCCGCCATGGCACGTGCCAGATTTTCGCATTGTTCGTAAGTAATGTCCTTCATGGCCTGCTTCATCTCTACCGGGTCGCCCACAATCTCGAACTTGCTCTTTTCGGCAAACTCGTTCATACGCTTCACGGCAGCACCCGCCCAGCAGAAGGAGCCGAAGTATCCCAGATAACGTCCCTTCACTTCGCGTACCAGAATTTTGGAAAGCAAGGATTCTATCTCAGGATAAATCTGGTTGCTGTATGTGGGACTGCCAATAATAAGTCCGCGATACTTGAAGATATCGGCAATGATATAAGAAGGATTGCTCTTGCTCACATTGTGCATCACGATGTTCTTGATGCCTTGTGCTGAAAGTTCCGCCGCAATGGCTTCCGCCATCTGTTCCGTGTTGCCGTACATGGAGCCGTAAACAATGACCACACCTTCGTCAGCGGCGTAGCGGCTCAGCTTGTCGTAGATGCCGATAACCTTGGATATATTTTCTGTCCATACCGGCCCGTGCGTAGAGCAAATGGTGGAGATGGGCAGACCGCCCAGCTTGGCCAGCGCTTTCTGCACCGGAGAACCATATTTACCCACGATGTTGGAATAATAACGTACCATTTCCTCCCAATATCTGTCCAGATTGATGCGCGTATCGAGGAAACCTCCGTCCACAGTGCCGAAACAGCCGAAACCGTCACCAGCGAAAAGGACTCCTTCCGTTTCGTCAAAAGTCATCATCGTTTCGGGCCAGTGCACCATCGGAGTCATATAGAAACGGAGTTTATGATGCCCCAAAGCCAGAAAATCCTCGTCCTTCACCATATACTGCTCGCCCGTCACGCCATAAAAACCTTCAATCATGCCGAAAGTCTGCTTGTTGCCCACGATGACGATGTCCGGATAATGCTGCTTTATCAGACGGATGGAACCCGAATGGTCCGGCTCCATATGATTGATGATAAGATATTGAATGGGACGCTCACCAATGATGCTCTTTATTTTGCGTAGGTATACCTCGAAATAGCAGGCGTCTACCGTATCGACCAGGGCGACCGTTTCATCGTCTATCAAGTAAGAGTTGTAGGAAACTCCATACGGTAACGGCCACATGCCTTCGAACAAATGCTTATTGCGGTCATTCACTCCCACATAGTGGATTTTTCCCTTTATCATTGTTTTTGGGTTCATAACTATTCTTTATTTAGATTGATTCCACATTTAAAGTTGCGGCAAAAATAATTCTTTTTTCTCACATTTCATACTTCTTTCCCTGATATGCACCGAGTTCTTTCATTCTTTTTTGAACCCGGTGATTAAATTCATAATTTTTCAATCCCCAGTCGGGTGCAATGAGCAGATCCTTAGGAGACTGGGAGACGAAGCGCTCCAGCACCAAGTCCGGCCGCAAATGCTCGACATAGTCTATCACGAGATCGATATATTCCTCCACATTAAACAGATGGAAATCTTCGGGATGCTGCCGATACTCCAGAGCCATACGGGTGTCCCTTATCAGTTGTAGCTGATGCATCTTCAAGGTAGTGAGTGGCAGACGGGACAACACACTGGCTTGTGCAACGATACTTTCATGCGTCTCGCCCGGCAGTCCAAGGATGACATGTCCACCGGTCAGGATTCCACGCGAAGCGGTTCTTTCCACCGCATCAGCGGTAGCACAGAAAGTATGTCCGCGATTGATTCGGCAGAGCGTCTTGTCGTCGGTACTCTCTATGCCGTACTCCACTAAAAGGAATGTATGTCGGTTCATCTCTTCCAGATAGTTCAGCAAGCTGTCAGGCATACAGTCCGGACGGGTGCCGATAACCAACCCCACCACTCCATCTGCCGACAAGGCCTCCTCGTATTTCCGCTTCAGGTCTTCCAGCTCACCATACGTATTGGTATAAGCCTGGAAATAAGCGAGATACTTCATACCGGGATATTTGTGTGCAAAGAACTGCTTGCCCTCTTCCAGCTGGCGGGTAATGGATTTCTCCGTACGGCAATAATCGGGGTTGAAGGTCTGGTTGTTACAATAGGTGCAACCGCCGACTCCTTTGTTTCCATCCCGGTTGGGGCACGTAAAACCGGCATTCAGCGATATTTTCTGTACCTTATAGGAAAAATATCGTTTCAGAAAAAGAGGGAACTCATTATAGAGCGTAGATTTGGTTTCCATACATATTCCTTATGTAAATGGCAAATATAGGATTTTTCCGTGGGATGAACCTGCAAAAACAAGAATAGTTTCCACCCGATTTGTTAACGAACATAAAACAAAGTGTTTTCATCTGTTCTAATTCACCACGATATGGCTGGCATCACGACCGTTGCTGTATATCAAAGCAAGGTCAAGTGCTTGTAACGAAAGACATTCAGAAGCAGGACAGACTTTTTCTTTTTCAGAAAGAATAAAATTAGCCCGCTGTTTCGATAAGTCCTCCCTTTGTCGTATATTTGTTCCCCAGAACAAATATGGAAACGGATAAGCATAAAACAGATATATGAAACAGATAAGCATCGTACTTCTCCTCTGCCTCTGTACGCTGGCAGGTTTCGCCCAAAGTGGCAAGGCTCTTGATTTGAAAGAAATCGTATCGGGCAAGTTCATTCCGAAGAACATTTCCGGCGTTATCCCCATCCCGGGAGACGGAGAACACTATTCGCAGATGAACGCGGCAAGAACACAAATCATCAAATACTCCTTCAAGACGGGAAAACCCGTGGAAGTACTGTTTGATGCCGCCACCGCACGCGAATGCACATTCAAGACATTTGACAGCTACAGCTTTGCTCCGGACGGAAGCAAGCTGCTCATTGCCACCGAAACAACTCCTATCTACCGTCATTCCTATACGGCTGTGCATTACATCTACAGCCTAAAGCGCAATCTGGACGGTAAAATCAACAATATTGTGGAAAAGCTTTCGGACGGCGGCCCTCAGCAAGTGCCCGTATTTTCACCGGACGGCAATCAGGTGGCTTTTGTACGCGACAACAACATCTTCCTTGTAAAACTGCTCTACGGCAACAGCGAAAGCCAGGTGACAGAAGACGGAAAACAGAACGAGGTGCTGAACGGCATCCCCGACTGGGTTTACGAAGAGGAGTTCTCCTTCAACCGTGCGCTGGAATTCAGTGCCGACAGCCAGATGCTGGCTTTCATCCGCTTCGACGAGAAAGATGTTCCCTCCTATTCTTTCCCTCTTTTTGCCGGACAAGCTCCCCATTTTACACCTTTCGAGAAGTATCCGGGAGAATACACCTATAAATATCCTAAAACGGGAGAAGTAAATTCAAAGGTATCCGTACATACCTTCGACATCAAGTCAAAAGTGACCCGCAAGATAAACGTGCCGGTAGATGCAGACGGATATATCCCCCGCATCCGATTTACTCAAGACCCCAACAAGCTTGCCGTCATGACTCTGAACCGCCATCAGAACCGGTTCGACCTATACTTTGCCAATCCTCGCAGCACAGTAGCCAAACTAGCTCTGCGTGATGAAAGCGATACCTATATCCGCGAAAATGTATTCGACAACATAGTCTTCTATCCGGAAAATTTCAGCTTTGTCAGCGAAAAGAGCGGATACAACCATCTGTACTGGTATAGCATAGGAGGCAATCTGCTGAAACAAGTGACAACCGGACAATATGAAGTGCAGGAGTTCCTGGGTTACAACCCCGAAGAAGGAAGTTTCTACTTCAGCAGCAACGAGGAAAGCCCCATGCGCAGTGCCATCTACAAGATTGACCGGAAAGGCAAAAAGACCAAGCTATCGTCACAAGCCGGAACAAACAGTGCGCAGTTCAGTGCGAACATGAAGTACTACATGAACCGTTATTCTAATCTGGACACACCGACCGTCATTACACTGAACGACAATACAGGCAAGACTCTTGCCACCCTAATGGACAATGCGGCATTGAAGCAGGAAATCAGCAGCTATGACATGCCCCGGAAGGAATTCTTTACTTTCCAGACTTCCGAAGGCACCACATTGAATGGCTGGATGATGAAACCAGCCGACTTCTCTGCCGGCAAGAAATATCCGGTACTGATGTACCAGTACAGTGGTCCCGGTTCGCAGCAAGTGCTTGACAAGTTCAGTGTAAGCTGGGAAACCTACATGGCATCACAAGGCTATATTGTAGTCTGCGTAGACGGACGTGGCACTGGAGGACGTGGTGCCGAATTCGCCAAATGCACCTATCTGAACCTGGGTATCAAGGAAGCCAAAGACCAAGTGGAAACCGCCCTCTACATGGGCAACCAGCCATACGTGGACAAAAACCGCATCGGTATCTGGGGATGGAGTTTCGGTGGATATACTACCATCATGAGCATGAGTGAAGGAACACCGGTGTTCAAGGCCGGAGCAGCCGTGGCTGCCGTTACCGACTGGAACTACTACGACACAGTCTACGGTGAACGGTTTATGCGCACTCCTAAGGAGAACGCCGAAGGCTATAAGACCACTTCCGCCTTTACCCGTGCCGACAAGCTGCACGGCAACCTGCTGCTGGTACACGGCATGGCAGATGACAATGTACATTTCCAGAACTGTGCCGAATATGCCGAACAACTGGTACAGCTCGGCAAACAGTTCGATATGCAGGTATACACCAACCGTAACCACAGTATCTACGGAGGAAATACCCGGTTACATCTGTACACACGGTTGACTAACTTCTTTAATAAAGAGCTAAAATAAATTTAATTGAGGAATGACGAATTCTTCATTCATCATTCCTCATTCATCATCCTTCATTAAACCAACATGAGAGTACGCAAACCGGAATGGCTCAAAATAAGCATCGGTGCCAACGAGCGTTATACCGAGACCAAACGCATTGTTGAATCACATTGCCTCCATACCATCTGCAGCAGCGGCCGTTGCCCTAATATGGGAGAATGTTGGGGGAAAGGCACCGCAACCTTCATGATTGGAGGAAATATCTGTACCCGCAGTTGCAAATTCTGCAATACGGCAAGCGGCAAGCCCTTGCCGCTAGATGCCGACGAACCCACACACGTGGCAGAATCCATTGCCTTGATGAAACTCTCCCATGCGGTCGTCACTTCTGTAGACCGTGACGACCTGCCTGACTTAGGTGCATCGCACTGGGTACGTACCATCCGGGAAATCAAACGGCTCAATCCGAACACCACCGTCGAAGTACTGATTCCCGACTTCCAGGGGAGAAAGGAGCTCGTGGCACAAGTCATCGATGCACAACCGGAAATCATTTCGCACAACATGGAGACTGTCCGCCGCATCAGCCCTCTCGTACGCAGTGCCGCCAAGTATGAGACAAGCTTGGAAGTGTTACGGCAGATTGCAGAAAGCAATACTACCACCAAGTCCGGCATTATGGTAGGGCTGGGCGAGGCTCCGGAAGAAGTGGAAGAACTGATGGACGACCTTCGCCAGGTGGGCTGCCACATACTGACCATAGGCCAATACCTGCAACCCACACACAAACATTATCCGGTAGCCGAATATATTACTCCCGAACAATTTGCACTCTACAAAAAGAGAGGATTGGAAAAAGGGTTTCAGCAAGTGGAAAGCGCTCCATTGGTACGCTCCTCTTATCATGCGGAAAAACAGATTCATTTTATACAAAAAAAGAAGTAAAATAGAAAACATTTAAACCTGCCAGTTGTTATGATGTAAACGACAAAATCATAATACGGATAATGAGCCATCAAAGAATTTTATCATCAAGATTCAATATGTCACTGGGATTCATCCCAGTTATAATATCCATCATATTATGCGAGTTTATAACGCAGGACATGTCCATCTACATCGGTGCAGGCGCAGGACTTTTATCTAGCATCCATTCAATAAGGCATAGAGAGACGCATGTTCCGCAAATCATACTTTACTGTACTACAGGAATGTTACTGCTATTGTCGGCAACAAGCCTATTCCTCGTAAACTACTGTCCCCGTTTCATGCTTCCGTTCACGCTGGAAATCAGCGCCATCATCCCCCCGTTCATCATCTACCTCAATAAGAGAAGGTTTCTGGACTACCACATGTCTCAGACACATAAATGCTGTAAGCAGCTTTTTGCACAAGGGGCAGAAGCCGCCATCGTATCCGCACGCGTAATTCTTATCATAAGCTTGCTGCATTTTCTGATTATCTTCCTGGCGATTCTGATTAGTTACCCTTTGGGAGACACTACCCGCCACATTCTGTTTTATGTGGCACCTCCCCTCGTCTTTATATCAGGCATTCTGTTCAACCAGTTCGGCATCTTCTACTTCAATATGGTGATGAACCACACGGTTTTCGTACCGATAGTGAACACCAAAGGAGATGTCACGGGGAAAGCCATCGCCTCAGAAACCATCAACCGGAAAAACGACTATATCAATCCGGTCATCAGGATTGCCGTTGCCTCACACGGCATGCTGTTTCTCCTCCCTCGCCCCCAATGCAACGTTTTCGAGAAAAACAAAATCGACTTGCTGATAGAGGGATACCTGATATACGGAGAAACACTGGAACAGGGTGCACACAGAATATTACGGCAAACGCTTCCCACCGCTCCATTAGATTATCTGCACTTCAACCTCATGTATCATTTTGAGAATGAAGCCACCAACCGTCTGGTCTATCTCTTCACGCTCGACCTGAAGGATGACTCCATCCTATGCAATAAGAATTTCAAGGGTGGAAAGCTATGGACGTTCCGGCAAATTGGACACAACCTGGGACGAAACTTCTTCAGCAGTTGCCTGGAATATGAATTCGAGCATCTGGAAGCTATTATTTATACAAGAGAAAAATACAAGGAATCTTAGAAAGGTCGGGGGTCTTGCCCTGCCACTCCCTCACTGTCTTGGTTTTGATATACTCCCCTTCACAAGTAATGTTCGCTGCAATGCAGAGCTTGGTCTGCGGACGGCAGTTATGAAG
Source organism: Bacteroides sp. L10-4 (assembly GCF_013373675.1). NCBI lineage: Bacteria > Pseudomonadati > Bacteroidota > Bacteroidia > Bacteroidales > Bacteroidaceae > Bacteroides > Bacteroides sp. L10-4. The sequence goes on along the minus strand of NZ_JABXJH010000034.1, from coordinate 24,749 downwards.
AATATCCTCTATCATCTTATTATTGCGATAAGGCGTTTCAATGAAAAGCTGAGTCTGATGTTCATTGTAGGCGCGCTGTTCCAGCATTTTCAGCTTTTTGGCACGCTCTGCCGGTTCAATGGGAAGATAACCGTGGAAGGCAAAGCTCTGTCCGTTGAAGCCGGAACCCATGACAGAGAGGATAATGGAAGAGGGTCCCACCAAGGGGACCACTCTCAAGTTTTTACGTTGTGCAATAGCCACTACGTCTGCGCCCGGGTCGGCCACGGCCGGACAACCGGCTTCGGAGATTACGCCCATCGGCTGCCCCTCCACCAACGGCTTCAGATAGCCGGAGATGTCTTCGGGTGACGTGTGTTTGTTCAACGTATAGAATGTCAGCGCATCAATATCCATTCCCTTGTCCACCTTTTTCAGAAATCGGCGTGCCGAGCGCACATCCTCCACAATGAAATGGCGGATTCCCAGTATTATCTCCTTATTATAAGGCGGCAACACCGTTTCAATAGGCGTATCGCCCAGGGTGACTGGCAAAAGATAAAGTGCGAGTTCCATTAGCCGTAGATGATATTTCCGTTTTCATCCTTATACTCATCCAAGCCCTTTTCATAGGTAGCCATGGCGCGAAGACTCATACCTACGCTGGAGAAGCCTCCATCATGGAACAAGTTCTGCATGGTGACCTTGCGGGTGAGGTCGGAGAACATCACGATACAGTAGTCTGCACACTCGTCGGCAGAAGCATTGCCAAGGGGAGACATGCGGTTGGCGAAGTCGAACAACTTGTCCATGCCCTTCACACCGGAACCGGCAGTGGTCATCGTAGGAGACTGGGAGATGGTGTTGACACGAACATGGTGTTCGCGTCCGTAGATGTAGCCGAAGCTGCGGGCAATGGATTCCAGCAGCGCCTTGGCATCTGCCATATCATTGTAACCGTAGAACGTACGTTGCGCAGCCACATAACTCAGAGCCAGAACTGAGCCGTAGTCGGCAATGGCGTTGAGTTTCTTGGCTGCTTGTATCATCTTGTGGAAAGAGACAGCGGAAATATCCAGTGTCTTTTCCAACATATCGTAATCCAAATCATCATATGTACGTTTCTTACGCACATTGGGAGACATACCAATGGAGTGCAGCACGAAGTCAACCGGGCCGCCCAATACTTCCATAGAACGTTTGAATACATTTTCCAAATCTTCTACACTTGTAGCATCTGCAGGAATCACCTCGCAATTCAGTTTCTCCGAAAGAGCCGACACTTCACCCATACGCACGGCAACCGGCGTATTCGACAAAGTGATTGTTGCACCTTCTTCTACTGCTTTTTCTGCTACTTTCCAGGCAATGGACTGCTCATTCAGAGCACCGAAAATAATGCCTCTTTTTCCTTTCAACAAATTGTAACTCATACCTATTTTTAGTAAAATTCGGCTGCAAAGATAGGAAGTTTTTGCATAAAAAGCCCGAAAGTGTGCAAAGAAAAGGAAAGAACGACAAAAAATACCACTGCAAAACTACTGCAACGCTTGTGCAGTGTCACTGCAAAGCAGTTGCAGTAATGCTGCAAAGCAGTTGCAGTCACGCTGCAAACCTATTTGCAGTAACGCTGCAACCTATTTGCAGTACTACTGCAAAAAGCATACAGCAGGAATGCAGTAATAATACACTGATTATCAATCAAGAACTTCCTATCCTGCAAATACCTGATGAAAACCGGAACTGCATTTGAACATGAGCGCAAAAAGCCCTATATTTGCAGCAAACTAAAAATAGAGAAAGCAATGAAGAAGTTGATTATATTTGACCTGGACGGAACTTTACTGAACACAATAGCCGATTTGGCACAAAGCACAAACCATGCCTTGCAAGCGCTCGGCTATCCCACTCACCCGGAATCGGCCTATAACTTCATGGTTGGTAACGGAATCAACAAACTGTTCGAGCGCGCCCTTCCGGAAGGGGAAAAGAGCGAAGAAAACGTCTTGCGCGTCCGCAAGGAGTTTGTGCCTTATTATGACGTGCACAATGCTGATAAAAGCCGCCCTTACCCCGGCATCCCCGAACTGCTGGAACAGTTGCAGGAGAAAGGGATGATATTGGCAGTGGCTTCCAACAAATATCAATCGGCTACCGCGAAACTGATTTCACATTATTTTCCCCGCATACGTTTTACCGCCGTCTTCGGACAGCGGGAAGGGGTCAACGTGAAGCCCGACCCAACAGTGGTGCATGACATTCTGGACATCACCCGGATATCCCGTGAAGACGTGCTATATGTGGGAGACTCCGGAGTGGATATGCAGACGGCCGCCAATGCCGGAGTCACCGCCTGCGGAGTCACCTGGGGATTCCGTCCCCGCACAGAACTGGAAGAGTTTCATCCGGCACATATCGTAGACAATGCTACGGACATTGCCGTTATCGCCTCTCTTTGAGAGGGCACTCCCTCCCCCAGTTATCCGAAAGCGCATATTTACATTATGATGTTTTTTAGGCGCGGATTACGCGAAAAACGCGGAGTTTTTCTTTGTTTCTCCGTGAAATCCACGTACTTCCACGCCTAAAAAATAATCAGAAAGAAAACAGCCTCAGAACAATTTCCGCATCGCTCCTTTATCTCCCACCACAAGATAGGTATTCCCGTCAATCAGTAAAGCGCGCCCACGTTTCTTCTTTCGGTTTTCCTCGTTATCCACATTCACTCCAATCACCCGTCCATCATAGAAAGTGGAAATGTCCTTAAAGATGGTATGCCCCACAATGATATGTTCGACGTCATAACGTTTCAACATCAGTTGCAGGGAGTCTTGTGCCAATGGATGGTATTTTGCATCCGTCCGTACCAATCCACGATACCAGATAAGGCCGCTATTACCATATAGGAAAGCCGTGAGAGGCGATAGGGCCTTACGTTCCTTCTTGCTCATGAATAATGCACGGCTCATTTCCTCATTTACTGTGGGAATATTCAAGTCACGGTCATAAAACTCCTTTCCCAAACCTGCATGTACATACAGATTAGGTCCGATGGTCTGCATCGTATTACGGGTACCAAGCCATCTGCCAAGTTCTGTGTCCAGACCGAACAATGCCGGATAATCCATACCCAGTTTTCGAGCCAATGTCTTGTACTTTTCTTTGGTATAACGCAAATCATTTGCCGTCACAAGCGGTTCATGGTTACCCAACAGAAACGAGACATGACCACCTGCATCCGCCGCCTCCTTCTCCAATTTATAGAACAGCCAAAATATCTGCAGCACATCTTTGCCACGGTCAAATATATCACCGATAACCACCAGATGATTGGTTCCAAAATTCCAATGGTAGTCTTTATCAATGACATTGTTGCCCCGCAGCAAGCTCATCACGCAATTCAACTTGCCATGGGGGTCAGACATCACAAACACTTTATCCGGTTGTCTGTATTGCCATTCCGGACGTTTGACCGGATGCAGCTTCACATCAAACGGATAACGCCCTTTGTGGTCTGTGACATGAAGGGTGAAATCCTGAGGAAGTACCGTATAAGCCGTATCTCCTATCTGCCCCCGGGCTGTAACGCTTATGACGCGCACCTTGCCGTCCGGTTCATAAATCACATAAGGTCCGTCTGCCGACAATTCCTCCTTCCTCTCCTTATCCTTCTTCTTACCGTCTAAACCAAGAGTTCCGGCACTTAGGCCGGAACTGATGAAGGTTAGAATAAATACAGTAAAAATTGATTGTCATCCATGACATGGGGTACAGAAATATCCTGAAGTGCAAAAACCAATATCAGCACCGGTGCAATAAAAAGAGCAACGTACCGTAACAGTTTCAAATGTCTCCTTCTGAGCTCCACCCTCTTGATACGTACTTCGACACCTCTCCATCCAGCCTGCGAATCAAACTCCATTTTACGAATTTCGTGCTGTGCATAATGTTCATCACTACAAATCTTTTGGAAAAGCTGCTCATGGCTTTTGCTCTCTTTGCGCCATTTATCCAAAAAACGGTTTTCTTCCGGTGTTACTTCACCGGATAGGTGCCTGGAAATAAGATGAGCTATATGAAAGTATTCTTTTATCATAATCCGGCATGTTTTAGTCTATCTTTAATGATAATACAAGCCAAAATGAAAACATGGTGAATCGATAAAGACTTTTTTTTGAAAAAATAGAAAAAAATGTGCTTTTAGATAAATAACAGAAGGCAATAATAATAATAATCGGTAAGGAATGCACGGAGCTTTTTATAAGCCACTTTTTTAAGAGTATGTACCGTTTCAGGAGAGACATTGAGACGCTCTGCTATTTCTGCATTCTTTTTACCTTCCAGAGCCAACTGCATGATAGCTCTCATTTGGGTAGGAAGTTTCTCTATAGCTTCTGACAGAATCCGGAAAGTCTCTTCTTCCACAATCGCATCACGAAAAAAAGCATCTGTCTTTTTGGCTATAATCTTTTGCTCGTATTCATGAGCTACCTTCGAATGCTCAAGTTCGTTCAAGGCATGGTTACGTACGGCCGTATAAAGAAAAGCTTTCACCTGATGAAGATAAAAGAAATCGTCTCTTATCTGCCACAACTTGGCAAATACGTCTTGTACTATATCTGCTGACATATCCGCATCCTCCATGTATTGGAACGCGAAGGAACAAAGCGCCGCATAATATTCCTTAAAAATATTATGAAACTCTTGCTCATCCAGCTTAATGCTTACAACAGAACGAGACTTATCCTTTTTTATCAGATTTAGCGCCATATTTATGCTTTTCGGGCGCTAATATAGTTAGATTCTCAGAATATAACCAATATAACTATCAATCCTCTAAATCTTTTTCCCATAAATCAATATCGGATGGAGTTTTCCATAAGCTCCACCCGGATGTGTTGTTTTTCACTCCTTCATTTCTATATTCCGTCAGTGTCATTCCCATTTTCCACTTGAAGCATCCCCGCACTGTGGGCGGGAGAGAAAGGCACGTACATGAGGGTCAGTTCCCTCCTCCCCCCCGACTCTCGTAATCGACATAAATGCTGATACAATAAATTTACAAATTAAATTCATCTTCATGTCGTCATTCATTTTTTGGCATAAGACCGGTTTCATTTCCAAGAACAAAAGTAATGCTTTCTTTCCAAACGGACGTATGCTTTTCAATGCAGAGGGTGTATTATTCGGTTTTCGTGTACGGAAACGAGCATTTTTGTGCACGATAACGACCAATTTCGTCCGAAATCATTCCATTTACTAATAATTATGCTTTTCAAGTTTGATTAATTGAGAAAAGGTCTTATTTTTGAGCCCGGTTTTTAATTCATACTATTGCAAAACATTATCAATTATCTAATTAAATCACAAAAAATGGAACAAGTTTTCGGTTATATCATCGGCTTAGGAGCAGCAGTGATGATGCCTATAATCTTTACAATTTTGGGATTATGCATCGGCATCAAGTTCAGCAAGGCATTAAAGAGCGGTCTGTTGGTAGGCGTCGGCTTCGTAGGTCTGTCAGTAGTCACTGCGTTGTTGACCAGCAGCCTCGGTCCTGCTCTGAGCCAAGTCGTTGAAATTTACGGTCTTCAATTGAAAGTATTCGACATGGGATGGCCTGCGGCTGCAGCTGTAGCCTATAACACATCAGTGGGTGCATTCATCATTCCGGTATGTTTGGGAGTAAATCTTCTGATGTTATTAACGAAAACAACCCGTACGGTCAATATCGACCTTTGGAACTACTGGCATTTCGCATTTATCGGTGCAGTTGTTTATTTTGCCAGCGACAATATCTGGTGGGGCTTCTTCGCCGCTATCATCTGCTATATCATTACCCTGATCATGGCCGACTATACCGCCGACAAATTCCAAAGATTCTATGACAAAATGGAGGGTATCTCCATTCCCCAGCCTTTCTGCGCAGGTTTCGTTCCATTTGCCGTAGTCATCAATAAAGCATTGGACAAAATCCCCGGTTTTGACAAATTGAACATCGATGCGGAAGGCATGAAGAAGAAATTCGGGCTGCTGGGTGAGCCTTTGTTCCTGGGAATTCTGGTAGGTTGCGGCATCGGTGCCTTGTCTTGCAAGAACGGTCAGGAACTGGTAGACAAGATACCTTATATATTAGGTTTGGGTATCAAGATGGGCGCCGTGATGGAACTGATTCCGCGTATCACCGCTTTGTTCATCGAAGGCTTGAAGCCTATCTCCGATGCTACCCGCGAACTGATTGCCAAGAAATTCAAAGGTGCTGTCGGTCTGAACATCGGTATGAGTCCCGCATTGGTTATCGGCCATCCTGCAACGCTGGTAGTTTCCCTGCTGCTGATTCCCGTAACCATACTGTTGGCTGTCATCCTGCCGGGTAACCAGTTCCTGCCTTTGGCGTCGCTGGCCGGAATGTTCTATCTCTTCCCGCTAGTACTGCCCATCACGAAAGGGAATGTAATAAAGACGTTCATCATCGGACTGGTTGTACTGACCATCGGCCTTTATTTCGTAACAAACCTCGCCCCCTATTTCACACAAGCAGCCCACGATGTATACGAAAAGACACAAGATGCTGCCGTAAATATTCCTGCCGGCTTTGAAGGCGGCGCACTGGATTTTGCATCCAGCCCCTTTGCTTGGGTCATTTTCCACCTGACCTACTCGCTGAAATGGATAGGTTCCGGTATCCTTGCATTATGCACATTGTTCCTGATGATTATGAACCGTCGTGCTATCATCAAATACCAGAAATCAATCAAAAATTAAAAGTTAAAAATTAAATAGTAACGCAATTATGAAAAAGTTAGTACTTGCATTTATGATGGGAGCAGCTGCCATGGCAGCCAATGCCCAAGTGAATTACAAAGTGCAGACCGCCTGCCATCCGCAGGACGTGAAGCATTATGACACGGAACTGCTGCGCAGCAGATTCATGATGGACAAAGTGATGGCTCCGGATGAAATCAACGTAACCTACACCCTCTACGACCGATTGATTTACGGTGGCGCTATGCCGGTGAACAAGACATTGAAGTTGGAAGTGTTCCGTGAACTGGGTCCGGAAATCACCTACTTCCTCGAACGTCGCGAACTGGGTGTCATCAATACCGGCGGTGACGGAGTGGTAACTGTAGACGGTAAGGAATACCCCATGAAATATAAGGAAGCACTTTACGTAGGCTGCGGAAATAAGGAAGTAACCTTCAAGAGCAACGACGCCACCAATCCTGCCAAGTTCTACATCAATTCGGCTCCAGCCTACAAGCCCTACGTCACCCAGCTGATTACGACCGATGCCAAGCTTCAGAAAGCCAACCCCAAGAAATATGCACTGGGTATCTCCGACCATTATGGAAAAATGGAGGACAGCAACGACCGCATCGTAAATCAGCTGATTGTGAAAGATGTGTTGGAAAGAGTGAAAGACGGTGGCACCAACCAGTTGCAGATGGGACTCACGGAACTGGCTCCCGGCTCCGTATGGAATACCATGCCTGCCCACACGCACACTCGCCGCATGGAAGCTTACTACTACTTTAACCTGAAACCCGGCAACGCTATCTGTCACCTGATGGGCGAACCGCAGGAAGAACGTCTGATATGGCTGCACAACGAACAAGCCATCACTTCTCCCGAATGGTCTATCCACGCTGCTGCCGGAACCAGCAACTATACTTTCATCTGGGGTATGGGCGGTGAAAACCTGAAATACAGTGACAAAGACGAAATCAAATACAACGATATGAAATAAAGTTGCCCGTAACACCCGATAGGCATGGACTAAGTCCATGCCTATTTTTGTCATTTTCTACATCCTTTTTACCCGATATTACACCTCGAATAACACACAAGCCCCTGCATTTGCATCAAAATATAAATCTATTATCATGAGTACATTTCAAAACACTACGGGGCGGATGACCAACTACCGCTGGATTATCTGCGCCATGCTATTCTTCGCGACAACCGTCAACTACCTCGACCGCCAGGTTCTTTCATTGACCTGGAAAGATTTCATCTCCCCCGAATTCCACTGGACTGATACACACTACGGCTACATCACGGCTATCTTTTCCATCGTCTATGCCTTAGGCAATCTGTTTGCCGGACGTTTCATCGACTGGATGGGAACGAAGAAAGGATATTTATGGGCCATTGCCGTATGGTCTATCGGCGCTTGTATGCACGCCCTCTGCGGACTTGCCACAGAAATAACCCTCGGCATTGAAAATGCCGCCAACATGATTAGCGCTACCGGTGCATTGGCCTCTACCATAGCCATCACCAGCGTTTATTACTTCATTGCCACCCGTATCATACTGGGCATAGGTGAAGCAGGAAACTTTCCTGCCGCCATCAAGGTGACAGCCGAATATTTTCCCAAAAAAGACCGCGCCTTCTCCACTTCCATCTTCAATGCCGGCTCTACTATCGGAGCACTGATAGCCCCATTGTGTATCCCTACCCTGGCCCGCTACTTCCAACGCATGGGCGTGGGCAACGGCTGGGAAATGGCTTTTATTGTTATCGGCGGATTGGGTTTCATCTGGATGGGACTGTGGATGTTCATGTATAAGAAGCCTGATGAAAATCCACACGTAAACGCTGCTGAACTGACGTATATAGAACAAGACAAAGACAACGAGGAGGATAAAAAAACAGCTACTCCGGCAACCAACGACGAAAAAAGCATTTCTTTCCTGCAATGTTTCAAATATCCGCAGACTTGGGCTGTATTTTTCGGCAAGTTCATGACGGACGGTGTATGGTGGTTCTTCCTCTTCTGGGCACCCGCATACATCTCGGACGTTTACGGATTCTCCTCAGATACTCCCACAGCACAGATGCTTATCTTCATGCTCTATGCCATCACAATGCTGTCCATCTATGGCGGGAAACTGCCCACCATCATTATTAACAAGACTGGCAAGAACCCCTATGCCGCACGCATGCAGGCCATGTTCATCTTCGCACTGTTCCCACTATTGGCATTGTTTGCACAACCATTGGGCAATAAGGAGGTATTCGGCGAACAAGCCTATTGGTTCCCGATTATCATCATAGGTATTGCAGGCGCGGCCCATCAGTCTTGGTCGGCCAATATCTATTCTGTAGTAGGTGATATGTTTCCCAAGAGCACAATTGCCACCATTGTGGGAATCGGAGGTATGGCAGGCGGCATCAGCTCATTCCTCATTAACATGAATTCCGGTTTGCTGTTCGACTATGCCGACAAGACACAAATGGTATTTCTTGGATTCCAGGGCAAACCTGCCGGATACTTCATCATCTTCTGTGTGTGTGCAGTGTCCTACCTGATAGGCTGGTGCATCATGAAGGCACTGGTTCCGAGGTACAAACCGATTATAGTGGACTAATCAGAAGTCTTTTTATAGATATTCAGAGCCATGCAGAGTTTGCAAAGTGCATTACATGCCTTGCAAACTCCGCACAAAAAAAGCCTTTTCTCACGAAATGGCTTTTCTTCGTTCAATTACAGTCAAAAACAAAAAACTGTAAATGGAACACAATTTAAGATGAAAAAAAGGGAAGTCTCACGACTTCCACAATTCTTCTAACCTTAAATCTAAATCTCTATGAAAAAAACGTGATGCAAAGATAATGGTTTATCTCACACAGCGTTATTAATAAACTATATAAAGAAGCTGAAAATATTTAAAATTTACTAAATAGCGCAGTTGTCAATGACAAACTACCGACAAAAGCTCGGCATAAATAGGATTAAGTTTCAATAGTTGCGGCACTCCTGTCATAAACATCTGCTTACGGGCACGAGTAAGGGCAACATTCAATTTCCGGTCAATCCAAGTACCGTTTTCCTCCGTCATATTTGCCAGAAACTTCAACTGATAAGCCCGATTCACACAGAAAGAGTAGATAATGACATCCCGTTCGCTACCTTGGAAGCGTTCCACGGTGTCTACCAATATATCCTCCAAAGGAGCAATACCCAAAGTGGCAATCTCTTTCTTAATCAAGGCTATCTGACTGCGATAAGGAGTAATTACACCTAAAGTGACAGCCGGATTGAAACCGGAAACAGCAGCATACTGCCGGTAGATGGCCGCTGCCAACCGTGCCACAATCCGCGCCTCCGAATGGTTCATCTTGGCCGACTGTGCCGGCGGTTCGACTGCGGAAGGCAGAAAAGCGACACGACGAGTCAACAAATCGGCAAATTCACAATCACACAACTCAGGAGCAAGGCTCAGCTCGCCCTGCTGGTGTGGCAGACCAACCGGCTCCAGCAGACCACCATAAAAAGCCTGGTTAGGAAACAAAGCTACTTCGATATTCATGCGCCCCTGACGGCAGAGCATGTCATAAGAGGGATGAGGGATAAGGGATGAAGAACGAGAGGTTGATGCCTGGCGATTGACACCCTCTCTGGACAGGTTTCTATAAAGGCGTTCGAAAAGGGAATCTTTCAAATTATACAATCCGATGGCCTGCAATGCTTCGTCACACACTTCCGACTGTTGGGACGACTGCAAGACCACTGCAGGCAGCTGCTTATGGTCACCTATCAAAATAAATTTGCCAATGGCATCCGCACCTGCGGGATTGCGGGTACAGAGCACCCCCAGCAGTTGTGGTTCCAAAATTTGGGTAGCCTCATCCACAATCGCTACATCAAAAGTCTTCAACCGAAAAAGCTCGGTCTTGGAAGAAAGCGTGGCAACCGTACCGACAAAAACACGGCAACGGGCAATGCGCTCCTGCACCTGCCGCCGAGTGGCACAAGATTCCAGCACATTCTCAATCAGATACGGACGGAATGACTCGTCGCAAGACAACTCACTGCCTAGACGGATAAAGTATATTTCCGGCTCAATGGAAGCCAGCGCCTTACTGATTTCGTCTACGGCGCGATTGGTATACGAAAGCAGCAGAATCTGTTTCCCCTCCCGGTAAAAGGCTTCTACCATGCCCCGCAACGCACGGGAAGTCTTGCCGGTACCCGGAGGACCGATTAAAAGGAAATAGTCGCGGGCAGCCTGCGCTTTCAAAGTAATCCGCGAAAAATCATCCGGAGCGGTCGCAATACTGGCATCCAAAGAAGCATCGAATTCGGGAGGGCGCTGCCCCAACAACAAGTCACGCCGTCTTTGGGTGGCAGAAAGAAAAGCGGAAAGTCCCAGATACATGCTACGGAAGGAGGTGTCCATATAGTCGTGCTCTATGGCATAGAGACTAGCAGCAGGCAATACCCCCGCATTCTGCTGCGTGGCACGAAGACGGATGCAAACTTCGTCATCGGATATGCGCTCTATATTGCCTTTAAACACCATCTTGTTGGTAACGTTGTCGGTATCCTTATTCCGTTCATAAAGAACCACCGCATCACCCTGACGGAAATTGGGAAGAACCCGCTCCTGCCGGGAAACAACAGTTTGCTTCGTTCTGAGTGACAAATACGGCTTATGCGCATCTGCCGCATGATTCTCGCAAATAGTCAAATCGTACAGAATTTCACCTGCCTCACATTTCTCAGCCAGAGTGGAAAGCCAGAGGGCGGCAGCACCGGTACGTCCTTCATAATCTACATCTCCAGATTTGGAGGTATAGAGTTCCTTAGTTATAAAGTTATAGAGCGTATAGAAATAACTTTGCTCTAACGACGAAAGAGAACAAATGCGTTGTGCTACAGCATCGATAGAGGGATAAAGGAAACGTTTCCACAAGGTATTGTCCAAACCACGCTCGTTCAAGGTGTCCGGACGAATGTCTTTCAGGCGCTCTGCCGTATACTGCGGGCTATTCCGTAACTGGATGCCATATTCATTGGCTACAATCCGGTTACGCACATCCATCACGCGGCGCACCATTGCCCACGAAGGACGCGCCGGATAGAGCAACGGATAACGGGTATAGAGCAGATAAGCCTTTACACGCCGATGGTCCATTCCCATAGAATACTCCAACACGGCCTGATAGAGCAACATCTGCACCTTATTATTTTCTTTAGGCTCCACCTTGCCCCGGATGGAATACTCGTCCGCCTTGCCTGACTTCATTTCAATGAACGAGGTCATATCCCGCTGCATATAGTCCAGACGCCCTTGCAAGCCCAATGCTTCACAAATGTAAGAGGGTTCCAGCACGGCATCAGTCCTATCGAGCTCATAGCCGGATGCACGGAATGTTTCTGTCACTGTCTGACAGATATTGTCGAAATGGCGCTTGCAATCAGAAAAGAATTCAGCTTCTTTCTCCCGGTCGCGCAGGTCGCCACATGCTGCCAGTTCGATAGGGTAAGAACGGAAGGCCTTCTTCATGCATGCCAGATAATCGGGTACCTCCTTGGCATGAATCCATTCGTCCAGAAAAAGGTTGGCAATATTACCCAACAGTAACGGACGGGTATTGTCCGGCGACTGGAGCCGCGCCAAGATATAGTTAGCTGGATGATGCCCGTAATCCTTGAAACATTCGGCAAGCGAACTGATGTCTATCAAGTAATCGGGCTCAAGTATAATAAAGGAAGGAGTGAGTATGCCGGCTTCGTCCACCGCAACATCCAGCAGATTGATCTGGGCATGCCGCCACAGAATCCGGCAGGTTTCTGCAAACTCTTCATTAATCTGAGGTACATTGTAACGGACACGCAACGGCTCATCGGCCACAGTATCTACAGGTAATACATACAAACAGGTATCATCGGCATACTGAAAACAGACACGCATGCGCTTTATCCGCTCTTTGGCGGGCGGCGCCACTATATAGGTGGCATCCGCACGGGGTAGCAGGCGATAGAGATCCGCAGGTATCTCCTCCCCCGTCAAGCGCTTTACAAAGAATGCCAGCGTTTTGGCATCACGCAACAATTGTTCACGCTGCGGCTCTGCCTGGCGGTTCAGGATAGCATTGGAAGTCAGCCGGAAAGTATGCAGACGATTTTGCTCCACGGTGGAAAGCCCAGCCTTCGAAGCCACGAAACTGATACGTGCAGAAAGGTCTGTCATCTGCAAACTGCTGTCAGGCATCTGTGTACGGCACAAACGCTCCAACAACTCGCGCAATTGCCGATAGGCCACGTCCAAGGAGATTTCCTCACCGCGACAAGCTTCCAGCAATATACTAAAATATTCCTTTACTTCACAATCCATCATTCGTCTGTATCCACTTCTTCCACTTCATCAGTCTTTTTATCCTTTATCATCAGGATACTCAACTCATAGAGCAGATAAAGCGGCACCGCCACTACTGTCAAGGTAAACGGGTCACCGGTCGGAGTAATGATGGCCGAGGCAATAACAATAATGACAACAGCATGACGGCGGTATTTCCGCAAGAAACTCTTGTGTACCAGTCCCAGCAAGGAAAGTAGCCATGTCACCAGCGGCAGTTCGAACGCCAGTCCCATGCAAAGCACCAACATCATGAAATTGTCGATGTACGAGTTCAGGGAAATTTGATTCTCGATGGCTGCACTCAACTGATAGGTGGACAGGAAACGCAAAGTCAGCGGATAGACCATAAAATACCCCAGCAACACCCCCATGAAGAACATCACCGTACCTATACCCAGCGCTTTCCTCACCCCTTTGCGCTCGTTTGGATAGAGGGCTGGACTCACAAAGCGCCAAATCTCATAGAAAATATAAGGAGCAGCCGTTACCACCGACATCCAGAAAGCGGTAGACATGTGGACAAAGAACGGTGCGGCAAGATTGATATTGACAAGCTTCACATGAAACTCCTGAGTAAAAAAATCATCCTGCAAATCCAGTTTCTGCCCAATCCAACGCAGCAAGTCATAGAAAATGAAATCATTATGGCAAGGAGCCAGTATCACATTGTCAAACAGATAAGGCATGGCAATAAAATAACCGATAGCCAATACAAACCACACACCGAGTACACGGAACAACACTCGGCGCAACTCGTCCAAATGGTCCCAAAAGGTTAGTTCTTTTTCTGCCATAAAACTAATATATTTACGATTTGACGATTTATGATTTACGACTTAGGTGCACAATGAGATGAAAGGCAACAAGTCTGCACATACTCCTGAAGTTTACAGAGTATCAAATCGCAAATCGCAAATTGTAAATCTTTTTATTTCTTCTCAGCCGGTTTATCCAAATCTTCCTGAGCCTTGCTTATTTCTTCTTTGGCTTCGTTCACACCATCTTTGAAGCTCTTCACTCCCTTGCCTAAACCACGCATCAGTTCAGGAATCTTCTTACCACCAAATAACAGCAAGATAACCAATGCAATGATTATCCATTCGGAACCGCTGGGCAGAAAGCCTAATAAAAGTAAGTTTGTCATAGTTATATCGGATTAATTATAATGCAAAGATAGGAAAATTAAGGATTAGGGGTGAAGGATTAAGGATTAATTTTATCACAATCCTTCACCCCTAATTCTCAATCCTTCCCTATCATCCTCTATTTCAGTCTTGATAATAAACACGTTTCACCCGAGTAGAGATACTTGTCAGCACCTCATAGGGAATCGTATCGAGTGCATCGGAAAGAACGGTTATAGGCAGATGGTCACCAAAAATTTCCACACTGTCCCCCTCCTTGCAATCAATGTCCGTCACGTCAATCATACAGACATCCATACAGATATTGCCTACATAGGCTGCCCGTTGGCCGTTTACAAGACAATAGGCATGCCCGTTTCCAATATGGCGGTTCAGGCCGTCGGCGTAACCGATGGGAAGAGCCGCTATACGCGACGGACGGGTGAGATGCCCTTTCCGGCTATAACCCACCGTATCCTCTTCAGGAACATCACGTATCTGAAGGATGGTAGTCTTCAATGTGCTTACATTATTCATAATAGAATTGTCTATGGGATTGACACCATAAAGACCGATACCCAGACGCACCATGTCGAATTGCGCTCCCGGGAAACGTTCGATACCTGCAGAATTACAGATATGGCGAAGTATCTTATGCGAAAAAGCTCCTTGCAATTCCATGGACGCTTTTTCGAACATTTCTATCTGCCGACGTGTAAAACTGTCGAATTGCTGCGAATCGCTCCCTACCAAATGCGAGAAGACGGAACGGACAATCACGGCATTCTGTCCCTTCAGCCGTTCTATCAGCCGGGGCATATCCTCCGGTGCAAATCCCAGACGGTGCATACCGGTATCCAGCTTTACGTGGATGGGGAAGTTTGTGATACCTTCCTTTTCCGCTTCTTTAATCAGAGCGTCCAGCAGATGGAAGCTATATACTTCGGGTTCCAACTTATAATCGAACATAGTCTTGAAAGCAGTCATCTCAGGATTCATAATGATGATGCTCGCAGTGATACCCGCTTTGCGGAGTTCGGAGCCTTCGTCGGCAACCGCCACGGCAAGATAATCGACATGATGTTCCTGCAAAGTCTTGGCTATCTCATAAGAACCCGCACCGTAAGCGGAGGCTTTCACCATGCAGACCAACTTTGTTTCCGGCTTCAGTTTGCCACGATAATAGTTCAGATTGGCAATCATCGCTCCAAGATTAACCTCCAGAATGGTTTCGTGCACCTTCTTCTCCAATACTTCCGTCAAGGAGTCAAAACCGAACTTACGCGCCCCCTTAATCAGGATAATCTCGTTTTCAAGGCGAAGTTCCCCACGCTGAATGGCGTGTATCAAGGCCGCTGTATCCGGATAAAAGGTTTTCTCTATATTAAAGCGTGCAGCGCAGGAAGATATTTCATTTCCTACACCTATGATGTGTTCAATGCCACGGCTACTTACCAGCTGTGCCACTTGCCGGTAAAGTGCCGGTGTATTCTGACCGGTCTCCAATATATCCGAAAGAATCAAAGTCCGCCTCAATCCCTTACTTTGCGAACGGCGGTAAAGAAAATCGAGTGCAATATCCAATGAGCCAAGGTCAGAATTATAACTGTCGTTAATCAGCAGGCAGTTGTTTTTTCCCTCTTTGACTTCCAGACGCATGGCAATGGGTTCCAATCTTTCCATACGCTCCGTAATCCGTTCGGCAGGAAGCATCAGATAGAGACATGCGGCCAAACAGTTCAGAGAATTCTCAATGGAAGCATCATCTATGAACGGTAGAGTAAACGTATTGTCCATATCCAGATAGCGGTAGGAAATGACAGTACAGTTATCCTGTTTCTCGACTTTACTTATATATAAAGGACGTTCCATATCTTTCCGGCTCCACGCAATCTCACGTGCAGAAAGCATGGACTTCGCCACACAGTTGCTGACGAACTCATCGTCACCATTATAAATCACGACATCACAATTCTTGAAAAGCGTCAGCTTCTCCATGCATTTCTCCTGCAACGAGAAGAAATTTTCCTGATGAGCCCCTCCTATATTGGTCAGGATGCCTATGGTAGGCTTGATGATGTTCTGCAAAGCTCGCATTTCCCCCGGCTCGGAAATACCGGCTTCAAAAATAGCAAGTTCGGACTGTTCGTTCATCTGCCACACGGACAAAGGCACTCCAATCTGTGAGTTATAACTGCGGGGAGAACGGATAATGGCACGTTCCGGACAGAGCAACTGGTGCAGCCATTCCTTCACAACAGTCTTGCCGTTGCTTCCCGTAATACCGATGACCGGTATCTGGAACTGGTTCCGATGCTGTTCCGCCAGTTTTTGCAGGGCTTTCAGCGGATTGGAAACAATAAGGTAGTTGACAGTGGAAGATTGAAAATGGATAGCGGGTTGCTGCGCATCATTATCAATTTTCAATTCTCCATGCTCAATTAATCTAAAGCTTTCTTCGCTAAGCACAAAATTACGTACTCCACGGGCATATAAATCTGCGATATAGCGCGCACCGTCATTCCTCTTGGTGGTCAAGGCAAAGAATAATGTTTCCTCAGGAAAATTCAGGGAACGGCTGTCTGTGAGCAGCCAGTCTATGGTAGCCGGCGCGTTTCCCACACGCCGTGCGCCAATACTTTCGGTTATGCTTTCAATCGAATACGACATATTTCTCTCTCTTTTTGGAAATCTAAGTACGGGTATTTTCCGTTAAGTTGGTCTATTTTTAACACAATTTGTCCTAAAAAACGCTTATACTCTTCTGAATCGGGATAAAATGGTCTATGCGACAACATCTTACGGATATTTTCACTTTCTTCCATAATCCGTAACGCATCGTCAGAGATGCAGGAATGCACGAATCGCTCCCAGACATAATCGACAGCAAGCTTAGAAGGATGCGCCATATCGTCGGCATAAAAGCGATAGTCACGCAATTCGTCGAGTAGCAGCTCATAAGCCGGAAAGTAAAAGGCATGTTCCGGAAAAAGTGTCTGAAGTTGCTCGACAGCCAACAGCAAAGTTGCTTTACTTAGGTTATTGGCATGCAATCCATCGCGGACATGACGGATGGGACTAACGGTAAACAATACTTTCAGCTTAGGGTTTCGTACCAGTACATCCGACAACAAGTTCCTATAATCAAACACAATTTCATCCACAGAAAGTTTACGACGTGTAAACTTTGCCTCCGGTTGTTTGTGGCAGTTGGATACCACACGTCCACTCTCCTTGGACTCATAAACCCACGCTGTACCAAAAGTAAGCAGAAGGTAGTCCAATTGAGAGAAGGCAGCATGTGCCTCCCGTAGTCGGGTGTTGATGTTTTCCAACACTTTTTCCTTATCAGAAGAAGAAAATTCACCATGGTGCATAGGACTATGCCAAAGTTCACGAAAAAGAAAAAGTTCCTCTGTTCCATAACTCTTCCCGGCTTCTATCTCCCGCAATGCGACAGAGATGGAAAGTGGATTATAAATCACCCCGTACGGGTTAACATTACAACGGAATTTAATGTTCAGCAGCCTTTCCCCCATTTCGGCAGCAAAACAAGAACCGAGCAGCATCAAGTGGTCGGCATGCTTCATCCGGAACAATCCGGCAGGCAGTTCAACTGGGGTACGTAAGTTCATATGTCTTCACTACATTTTATGAGTCGTCATTTCAAGGCAACAAAGATAATGAAAGAAAGCTATGAAATAATTACAAAACGTAATCATTTTATGCTTGCAAACAGCCAAAACAAGAAAAGAACAGACTTATCCACACGAGCAAAATCGGTAAGTTTGCCTACAAGCTTTTGTTCATCTTGCGAACAATGAATTTCATTGATGCGTTCAAGAGAGATTTTCACATCTTGCATGACATTGTGAGGCAAGCAATTCCGCACTGCATCGCATCCCGTTGACGAACCAATGGAAAACTCATGATTCACATGCCGTATTTGCAGCGAGTTTCTCCACGCCTTCGTAGATGTTCAACGGGGCAACAGCATTTTTGATAGGCACCAAATAGGCCAAGTCGGGTGTGCGGGGAGTTATCAGGTAGCTCAACTTGATGTTTTGCGTGGATTGCGCCCCCATAAAGGGGTCATCTTTAAAAGCGAAACTATACACCATCTCTGTCCATGAAGCCAAAGCGAACGAAGCCGTGTTGCGGTTCACACAATGATGCTTGCCGCCACGTCGGTAGTCCAATGACTGATCGAAAATATAGACTTGTGGAGTTACTATAAAAGAAAAGCGTTTCGTCCAGTGGCTTATACGTACTGACAGCTGATGTGTGTTGTCCCGGTATCGCGAAGTAAAGCTATTGTCAGCATCAAGCACAGAATGATAACCAACAGGCAGTGAACCGAATACACCTTCCTCTTCCAGCCTATCGAGCAAATAGCGGTGAGAATCCTTATCCTGAGTTTTGTGCGTAAAATTATATTCAGGCTGAATATAACTATATTCATTCATATAGTATGAATAGCCTACGTGAGTACCCAACACATAAGTTTTATTCGGTTGATTATAGTATTCGTTCTGAAGTATTTGTTGAATACTTACTTTGGAACGAATATCCACAAGCTTGATTTCACTTTTTTATTGCATGTACCCACAGTTTCCTTAAATGAAAAAGCCGTGTATTTACTTCATCTCTTGACAACAGCTAGGCAAACTTTTGCCAATAAGTTGGCAATCTTTTGACTGCATGTTGGCAAGACCTTGCCAACATATTGGCAGTAATCTGCCCGCTCACAGCTTTTTCATTTACAGGAGCTATCACTTCTCTCCGTTAGGAGTTAAAGATGTCAGAACCGATACCCTTGCGTATGTATTCACAGAAGTATCGGCTTTGGATACTGAACCCGAAGGGCAATCCCCCCTCTTAAACTCCTCCAATAAATGAAAAAGCCATGGAAGATACGCGATTTTTTCCTTGAAAAGCAAATAGCATCCGTTTTCTTTTGCTATTTTTGCATCTTGTAATCTTCAGATTAGAAATGAGAACAGAACCAACAACATATAACTTGCTTAACACCATTACATTTCCCGAGGATTTACGACAACTCAGCGTAGAAGAGCTTCCTGAAGTCTGTAAAGAATTGAGGCAAGACATTATAAAAGAGGTTTCGTGTAACCCCGGACATTTCGCAGCCAGCCTGGGCACGGTAGAGCTGACCGTTGCCTTGCACTACGTGTTCAACACTCCGCACGACCGCATAGTCTGGGATGTGGGCCATCAGGCGTATGGACACAAGATACTGACCGGACGCCGCGAAGCATTCTCCACCAACCGTAAATTCAAGGGAGTCCGTCCTTTTCCTTCACCGGAGGAAAGCGATTATGACACATTCGCCTGCGGACATGCGTCAAATTCCATTTCGGCGGCTCTCGGCATGGCGGTAGCCGCAACCAAGAAGGGAGAAAAAGACCGGCGCGTAGTTGCCGTCATCGGTGACGGAAGCATGAGCGGCGGTCTGGCTTTCGAGGGACTGAACAACGCTTCGTCCACCCCCAACAACCTTCTCATCATTCTCAACGACAACGATATGTCGATAGACAGAAGTGTAGGTGGCATGAAGCAGTACCTTTTCAACCTGACTACCAGCAACCGCTACAACCAGTTGCGCTTCAAGACATCCAGACTGCTATTCAAAATGGGACTCCTGAACGAAGACCGCCGCAAAGCACTAATCCGCTTTGCCAACAGCCTGAAATCAATGGCCGCCCGGCAACAGAATATCTTTGAAGGGATGAACATCCGCTACTTCGGCCCCATCAACGGACACGATGTGAAAAACATAGCCCGTGTCCTGCGGGACATCAAAGATATGCAGGGACCGAAAATACTGCATCTGCACACCGTGAAGGGAAAAGGCTTCGAACCTGCCGAGAAGAATCCGGACATCTGGCACGCACCGGGCAAGTTCAATCCGGAAACCGGAGAACGCCTCAAGACAGATACCAGCAACTTGCCTCCGCTTTTTCAGGACGTGTTCGGGGAAACACTGGTAGAACTGGCAAAGGAAAATCCGAAAATCGTCGGAGTAACCCCCGCCATGCCCACCGGCTGCTCCATGAACAAGCTGATGGACGCCATGCCCGACCGTGCCTTCGATGTGGGTATCGCCGAAGGGCATGCCGCCACTTTCTCGGGCGGTATGGCCAAAGAGGGAATGCAGCCTTTCTGCAATATCTACTCTTCCTTCATGCAGCGGGCATACGACAATGTCATCCATGACATCGCCCTGCTCCGCCTCCCCGTCGTGCTTTGTCTGGACCGCGCCGGACTGGTGGGAGAAGACGGACCGACACACCACGGAGTTTTCGACTTGGCCTATTTCCGTCCGATTCCCAACCTGACCATATCTTCACCGATGGACGAACATGAATTGCGCCGCCTGATGTACACCGCACAGTTGCCGGACAAAGGTCCGTTCGTCATCCGCTATCCCCGCGGACGCGGCGCATTGCTGGACTGGAAATGTCCGCTGGAAGAAGTACCCATAGGCAAAGGGCGTAAACTGAAAGAAGGCAAAGACCTGGCAGTCATCACCCTCGGCCCCATAGGAAATGTAGCCGCTCGTGCCATAGAGCGTGCGGAAAAGGACAAAGGACTCTCCATAGCCCACTACGACCTGCGTTTTCTCAAGCCGCTCGACGAAGCCCTGCTGCACGAGGTAGGACTCAACTTCCAGCATGTCGTCACCATAGAAGACGGCGTCAAAAAAGGAGGAATGGGCAGTGCCGTACTGGAGTTCATGGCAGACAATGACTATATTCCCCATATCAGACGTATCGGTGTACCCGATGCCTTTATAGAACACGGTACTATACAAGAGTTGCATCATCTTTGCGAGATGGACGAAGAGGGAATCTATAATATATTAATTAAGGACGATGATTGACGAATGAAAAGTCCGGCTACACCCATACAGCCGTCCGTAAGGAAACTCTTCATTCTTCATTCTTCATTCTTTATTCTCTAAAACATTGTGAAAATAATTATTGCAGGTGCCGGCGCAGTAGGCACACACTTGGCTAAATTGCTGTCCCGCGAGAAGCAGGATATCATTCTGATGGACGATAACGAAGAAAGGCTGACTTCCCTAAGTTCCAACTTCGACCTGATGACCGTCGTGGCATCTCCCACCTCTATCAAAGGTCTGAAAGAAGTGGGAGCGGGAGAAGCCGACCTCTTCATAGCCGTCACCCCCGACGAAAGCCGCAACATGACCGCCTGCATGCTGGCCACCAACCTGGGAGCGGAAAAGACCGTGGCACGCATTGACAATTACGAATACCTATTGCCCAAACACAAGGAATTCTTCAAGAAATTAGGCGTGGATTCACTTATTTATCCTGAAATGCTTGCTGCTAAAGAGATTGTATCAGCCGTACGCATGAGCTGGGTACGGCAATGGTGGGAATTCTGCGGAGGTGCCTTGGTACTGATAGGTACCAAGATGCGCGAAAAGGCCGAAATACTGAACATTCCCCTCCACGAACTGGGAGGACCGGAGATGCCCTACCACATAGTGGCCATCAAGCGAGGCAGCGAAACAAAAATTCCGCGAGGTGACGACACTATCCGCCTGCACGATATCGTCTACTTCACTACCACCCGCAAATACATCCCCTACATACGCAAGATAGCCGGTAAAGAAGAATATGCCGACATACGCAACGTGATGATCATGGGCGGCAGCCGCATCGCCGTGCGTACCGCCCAATACGTACCCGACTACATGCAGTTGAAAATCATTGAAAACGACTTATCCCGTTGCAATCGCCTGACCGAACTGCTGGACGACAGTACCATGATTATCAACGGTGACGGACGCGACATGGATCTCCTTGTAGAGGAAGGGCTAAAGAACACGGAAGCTTTCGTGGCTCTGACCGACAACTCGGAAACCAATATCCTGGCCTGCCTCGCCGCCAAACGCATGGGAGTTGCCAAGACCGTGGCCGAAGTAGAGAACATCGACTACATCGGCATGGCCGAGAGCCTGGATATAGGAACCGTCATCAACAAGAAGATGATTGCCGCCAGCCACATCTACCAGATGATGCTGGATGCGGACGTCAGCAACGTGAAATGCCTGACCTTTGCCAATGCCGATGTAGCGGAATTTACCGTTAAGGCCGGCTCGAAGATTACCAAACATCCGGTAAAAGACCTCGGCCTCCCGAAAGGAGCCACCATCGGCGGACTTATCCGTCAGGGGGAAGGCGTCGTGGTTATGGGTAACACCCTGATACAGCCGGGTGACCATGTAGTGGTATTCTGCCTGAACATGATGATTAAGAAAATCGAAAAATACTTTAACTAATTGAGAATGAGTAGTTGGTAAATGATTAACTTCAAGACAATCATACGGATTATCGGTATTCTGCTATTGCTGGAAACAGTCATGTTTCTGGTCTGTTCGGGCGTGTCCTTCTACTACAGAGAAAGCGATATGCTCGACTTCTGGAAAGCAGGAGGCATCACAGCAGGGGTAGGCTTATTGCTGGCGGCTCTCGGCAAGGGAGGTGAACGACAACTGACGCGCCGTGACGGATATGTACTGGTCAGCTTTGCCTGGGTGGCATTCTCTCTTTTCGGAATGCTGCCTTTCTATATAGGCGGATACATACCCGACATTGCCAATGCATTCTTCGAAACCATGTCCGGTTTCAGCAGTACGGGTGCCACCATCTTGGACGACATCGAGTCACTTCCTCATGGAATACTGTTCTGGCGCAGTATGACACAGTGGATTGGCGGCTTGGGAATCATCATGTTCACCATTGCAGTGCTTCCCATCTTCGGAGTCAGTGGCCTGCAGGTGTTCGCCGCCGAGGCAAGCGGCCCTACACATGACAAGGTTCATCCCCGTATCGGTATCACCGCCAAATGGATTTGGAGTATCTATGCCGGCATAACCGCTCTGCTTGTCGGTCTGCTGATGCTTGGAGGTATGGACTGGTTCGACAGTATCTGCCATGCATTTGCCACTACCGGTACCGGTGGCTTCTCCACCAAGCAGGCCAGCGTTGCCTACTACAATTCTCCTTATATAGAATATGTCATCTCCATTTTCATGTTTATCTCCGGCATCAACTTCACCTTGCTATTATTGTTCGTCAACCGGAAATTCAAGAAGTTCATCGGCAATGCCGAGCTGAAATTCTATTTCGGTTCAGTTATGCTCTTCACTGCCGTCATAGCCATCGTGCTTTACTATACCAGTCCCATGGGGATGGAAGAATCCTTCCGCAAATCCTTGTTCCAGGTAATCTCCCTCCAGACCTCCACCGGTTTTGCGACAGATGACTATATGCAATGGACACCCGTCTTGTGGGGGCTGCTTACCATCATCATGCTGATGGGAGCGTGTGCAGGCAGTACCACCGGAGGCTTGAAGTGTATACGTATGGTAATTCTTACCAAAGTTTCACGAAACGAGTTCAAACACATCCTACATCCCAATGCCATACTTCCGGTACGGATAAACAAGCAGGTAATCTCTCCCTCCATTGTCTCCACCGTACTGGCTTTTTGTTTTATTTATATCGCCATTATAGTCATCGGCACACTGCTCATGATGGCTATGGGGGTCGGAGCTGAAGAATCAATGGGCTGCGTTATTTCCAGTATCGGTAATATGGGACCCGGATTGGGTAAAACCGGACCTGCCTATTCGTGGAATGCCCTGCCCGATGCAGCTAAATGGCTGTTATCCTTTTTAATGCTTCTGGGTCGTCTTGAGTTATTTACCGTACTGCTGCTTTTCACACCGGATTTCTGGAAACGAAATTGATTTAGGATAAAAAGTGTAAAAATAATCATTTTTTGTTATGCGGGGATAGCAAATTGAACAATACTTATTATATCTTTGCGCCCTTGAAAGAGAGAATTGTGGTATGAAGCAATGCATTAAATACTGTTTAATCATAATCTTTGCAGCCCTATTGCACGACAGTGCAACCGGAGCTGCAGACATTTTGTGCGTTCCTGCCACCCGACAAGCAGAATGCTGCACGCTGTCACAAGCTCCTACCACCCAACAAGCAGTCCAGAAGTTCTACGACTTGTTTTCACCAAACTCCCTCTGCATAGAACATGTGGACCATACGCAAGTACCAACCAACAAAAGCGTACTCCTGCGCATGTATATCTACAAGATGCAGCAGCATGCCTATGCACCGGAATGCGACCGTTTGTTGAATCTGTCTCCTCATCCCGTACCCGACGCGAATTATTACGTGTTCGGGCTAAGAAAGATTATCATTTAGAAGGCCTGCAAGCGCAGACGCTTGCCCCTGACCTCGCCGGACAACAAATCAGAGGTTTTGTCCTCCGGTGCGATGTATCTATTATTATATAAGTAATTCAGAAAAATAAATGAACATATCAGGCTCTTTTGGAGAAGTTGATAAAGTGGGATTTGCCCAGCCCCGCCAGGCCTCGATTGACAGCGTAGAACAGATTGTCAGTCGAGACATAATCC
>NZ_JABXJH010000033.1:0-52201 GCF_013373675.1 Bacteroides sp. L10-4 | reverse complement strand
CATAAGCGGCCTTCAATTTGACCGCTAAGCTACGAATTCAAATCCGTTTCATTCTAAAGGACTGCTTAAAAGACTGTATTTCAATAATTTCAAAGACCGATTAGCTAACTTTTATTGGACAGTAGTGTCTTCAAATAGTAAATTGTAAAATAGCATAATAGTAATGAAACAGATTGCCATACTCGGTTCTACCGGTTCCATCGGTACACAAGCGTTGCAGGTCATCGAAGAACATCCCGACCAGTACGAAACATACGTATTGACCGCCAACAATCGCGTAGAGGAACTCATAGCCCAAGCACGCAAATTCAAGCCTGAGGCAGTGGTAATAGCCAACGAATCGAAATACACGCAACTGAAAGAAGCGCTTGCCGACCTGCCTATCAAGGTATATGCCGGCTCAGATGCTCTCTGCCAGATTGTGACCGAAAATCCCATTGACATGGTATTGACCGCCATGGTGGGATATGCAGGGCTGAAGCCTACCATGAATGCCATCCGCGCCCGCAAGCCGATAGCCCTTGCCAACAAAGAGACACTGGTGGTAGCGGGAGAGCTCATCAATGACCTGGCACGCTTCAGCGGTGTCCCCATCCTGCCCGTCGACTCCGAGCACTCCGCCGTTTTCCAGTGCCTGGCCGGTGAGATAGGCAACCAAATAGAAAAAGTGATACTGACTGCCTCCGGAGGTCCGTTCCGCACCTGCACCATGGAGCAACTGGCAACCGTCACCAAAGTGCAAGCACTGAAACACCCCAACTGGGACATGGGCGCCAAAATCACGATAGACTCTGCTTCCATGATGAACAAAGGGTTCGAGGTAATCGAAGCCAAATGGCTGTTTGGTGTACGTCCCGACCAGATAGAGGTCGTGGTACATCCGCAATCCGTCATCCACTCCATGGTACAGTTTGAGGACGGTGCCGTGAAAGCACAACTAGGAATGCCGGACATGCGTCTGCCCATCCAGTACGCTTTCTCCTACCCCGACCGGTTGAAAGCCTCTTTCCCGCGCCTGGACTTCAAGCTGTGCACGGAACTGACATTCGAGCAACCGGACACCACCCGTTTCCGCAACCTCGCCCTGGCCTACGAAGCTCTGCATCGTGCAGGCAACATGCCTTGCATTGTCAATGCCGCCAATGAAGTGGTGGTAGCCGCCTTCCTGCAAGACAAAATTTCGTTCCTTGGCATGAGTGACGTAATAGAAAAGACCATGTCGCGCGTATCCTACTTGCAGAAGCCCACCTATGAAGACTATGTGGCTACGGATACCGAAGCCCGACGGATAGCAGAAGAACTGATTTGACAGATATATTGGAATGAAAAGAATTATAAAAAACATCTACTCATTTGATACGTTAAATAAGAAAACGTACCTTTGCGAAAATTATAAAAATCGTAAAACAGCAAATAATTGATGGAAACATTCTTGATTCGTGCCCTGCAACTCATTATGAGCCTTTCGTTGCTCGTTATTATTCATGAGGGAGGGCACTTTCTTTTTGCGCGTCTATTCAAGACGCGGGTAGAAAAGTTCTGCTTATTCTTTGACCCTTGGTTCACATTATTCAAGTTCAAGCCCAAACACAGTGATACGGAATATGGTATCGGGTGGCTACCCTTAGGCGGCTATGTAAAAATAGCAGGCATGATAGACGAATCTATGGATACCGAACAGATGAAGCAACCCATGCAACCATGGGAGTTTCGTGCCAAGCCGGCATGGCAGCGCCTGCTGATTATGGTGGGCGGTGTATTGTTCAACTTCCTGCTCGCATTGTTCATCTATTCCATGATACTTTTTACTTGGGGCGACGAATATATACCAGTACAAAAAGCCCCATTAGGTATGGACTTTAACGAAACTGCCAAATCCATAGGCTTCCGCGACGGTGATATTCTAATATCTGCCGACGGGGTACCGTTCGAACGCTATGACGGCGACCTGCTGACCAGTATTGTCGATGCCCGTCAGGTAAGCGTACTGCGTGACGGGAAAGCCGCTTCAGTCTACATCCCCGAAGACATGATGAACCGCTTGCTGGCAGACAGTGTGCGTTTCGCCAGTTTCCGTTTCCCTTATGTAGTGGACAGCCTGATTGTAGGATACCCTGCCGCTTCCGCCGGCCTGCAAGTAGGTGACAGTATCACCCACTTGGATGGAAAGCCTATAGCCTACTACGACTTCAAAGAAGAAATGCTGAAGCGCAAGAAAGCCAATGCATCCCATGAGGTAACCTTGACATACGTCCGTAACGGTGTGACAGATACTTTGAGCATGATAACCAATGCCGACTATGAAATAGGTGTAGCAGCACGTACGGAAACCGACAAACTGCTCCCTGTTGTCCGCAAGGAGTACAGCTTCCTTTCCTCCTTCCCTGCCGGCATATCCTTGGGAGTAAAGACTCTGAAAGGCTACGTGGGCCAGATGAAATATCTATTCTCTAAGGAAGGAGCCAAGCAACTCGGAGGTTTCGGAACCATCGGCAGCATTTTCCCCGCCACGTGGGACTGGCACCAGTTCTGGTACATGACGGCATTCCTCTCTATCATCCTTGCCTTTATGAATATTCTGCCCATCCCCGCACTGGACGGCGGACACGTTTTATTCCTCATTTACGAAATCATTGCACGCCGCAAGCCCAGCGACAAGTTTATGGAACGCGCACAGATGGCAGGCATGTTCCTCTTGTTCGGTTTGCTGATTTGGGCAAACTTCAATGATATACTAAGGTATTTCTTCTAAAAAAAAGGACTGCCGAGCGTACTAAAAAACGCATCATCCATTCGCAGTAGAACGGATGATGCGTTTGCATCAAACAGATGATGTGTTCGGGACAAGCCGACGATGCGTTTGAACCAAACACGTCATCTGCTTTTTTCGTATCCTTATACCAAGTGAGCAATCCACTCTTCACGGTCGCCCGGAAGCAGGTCTATTACCGGAACTTCAACCATTGTATAGCAACCCGGCTGCTGACGCATAGCGGCACGCGCCACACATACCAGCACTTGTGCCGTGAGGGCAGGATTATTGATGCGCATGTTGAACTCAAATAGCTGGTTCTGCGTCTTGCCGGACACCCCTTTACGGGTCAGGTTTACCCCATGCCCCATATCAAGCAGTGCATCCACACTCGGAACCAATTTCACATGTGTCTCGTCATTCACGAAGTACGGGTCGGCTTTGATGGCGGCAGCCACCTGGTCAAATTCGTAACCATCCTTCAGCTCGATGTACACCATACGGCGGTGAATGCCGGTTCCCGTGGGAATAGTCATGGAAAGGGCGGCTTTCACCCCTTCGATGGCCTTCACAGCCACGGTGTGTCCCATGCTCATGCCCGGACCAAAATTAGTATAGGTAATGCCCTTCGGAGCAATAGCTTCCAGCATGGTACGGACGATAGAGTCACTACCCGGATCCCAGCCGGCAGAAATGATGGATACCGTATTATGCTTTTTAGCCTCTGCATCCAGTGTACGGCGCAAGGCAGTGATACCCGTATGGATATCGAAACTGTCCACAGTATGAATGCCTAAAGCAAGAATCTCCTTTGCATACTCTTCCACCTTGCGGGTAGGCGTACAAAGGATAGCCACATCCACATCTTTCAACTCCTTGATATTCTTCACAACGGGATATCCGCCCAGCTCCGCAGGACAGTTTTCAGCTCCGGCACGGCGCACTACACCGGCAATTTCAAAATCGGGAGCTACTTGCAGGGCTTCGAACACATAGTGCCCGATATTACCATAGCCAACAATGGCTGCTCTTACTTTTTTCATTCTTTTTATGAATTTATTTATCAGTTTTCTACTTTATCGGCGCAAAAGTAATCATTTTAATTTATTATATCGGCAAAAGTCTCTGCTGTTTCACACAGTTTTTCTTTTTTTAGTGTGTGAAAGTCCAATAATAATTCATACATTCGCAGATGATATGTGCGCAAGGCGCATTTTAGGCCAACAAGCAAAAAAATTATGATAGAATACATCAAAGGCGGGATTGCCGAACTAAGTCCGGCAACCGCAGTAATAGATTGCAACGGACTGGGATACGGTGTCAATATTTCATTGAACACGTATGCCGCCATCCAAGGCAAAAAAGAATGCAAGCTATATATATACGAAGCTATCCGTGAAGACGCCTATGTCCTCTACGGCTTCGCCGACAAGCAGGAACGCGAACTATTCCTGCTGCTCATCTCCGTGTCAGGAATCGGCGGAAACACAGCCCGCATGATTCTCTCGGCACTCTCGCCATCCGAACTGATAAATGTCATCAGCACGGAAAACGCCAATCTGCTGAAAACAGTCAAGGGCATCGGACTGAAAACTGCCCAACGGGTGATTGTGGACTTGAAAGACAAAATCAAGACCGGCAGTGTGGCAGCCGACAATACCGGAACCATGGGTACTCTCATATCGGCCGCCAACACGCAAGTACAGGAAGAAGCCGTAGCTGCCCTTACCATGTTGGGCTTTGCACAAGCCCCCTCACAAAAAGTGGTACTTGCCATTTTGAAGGAAGAGCCAAGTGCACCGGTAGAACAAGTCATCAAACTGGCATTAAAGAGATTATGACAACAATCCACATACAACATTGGTTAAAGGCCAATCAACGTACTCGTATATTGCCAACGGACAAATGGTATCTGGACTTTGCCACAAGTATCCTACCCTCCGTCGAAGCCTCTCCCCTATTCTGTAAGGAAGACCGCCACGTGCGAGCCAATACAGCCATTGCTCTCGGCATGTACTTTCAAGATGCCATTGCCCAAAACGGAGGATGGAAACTTTTCACCGAAGCACACCAGAAAATATACGGAACTCATCTGCCGTTTTATCTGCTGACCGATAATTACGTGCCCGATGAAATAAATCCGGAAGACATAGCATTCGTACTATGGACCTTGAAATCACAGCCTGGCTCTCCCAACCAGAACTACACCCTGTTCAGCCCTTATGACAAAGAGCTACTTGCGCTGAGCCAAACTGTGTACAAACTGATGGACGCACGTTTTGAAGAAGCTCCCATCCGAGAAGAAGCATCCTCCTGTCTTTGGGTGACGGGAACCGACTTGCCGGACATGCCTATTACTCCGCTTCCGGAAGTCACTCCGGAAACCAAGTTGGGCAACCTGACCTCCCGCTGCCTGGAATACAGCAAAGGGAAACCGTTGCTATATTTCACCAACTATAAAGAGCTATGTACTTTCTTCGTCGATATACTGGGATGGGAAAACAAACCATCGGCACTGCTACCCGACTTGGAGCATAAAAAGGAATTCGTAATCTATGCCAACACCAAAGGTATGCTCATAGCCCACAACGTAGCTGCCTGCTTCCGTGAAGCGCATAACCCGATGTATGATGCCAAGCGTGCGGCAGCGGAAGGATATGATATGTTCTGCCAACCCGGCTATTGCCCCTTCGACCTGCTGAAATACGGAATGGCAAAAGGAATTCTACCCGACGTGGAACTCCCCTTCCCGAAAGGAAAAGAAATACTGCAACAAAACTGGGACTTCATAGCCCGCTATTATCTACGTGAATATTATGAAGGCGAATAATCATTTTGGAATAAAACCCAAACGAAACAACAAAACCAAGCCAATCGGTAAACGAATTGGTAAATCAAAACCTTCGAAAGCGAACAATCAGCTTAACAGAAGGGTCAAATAATAAAAAATGGATTATTGATAATTGCCATGCGGTTTCACGAAACACACTGCACAGTTCAATTATCAGTTATCCATTTTCCCATTATCAAAGTTCCACAATCTCTTCCTTGCACAACGTCAGTTTCTCTACTCCATCTGCCGTTACGACCCAAGAGTTTTCGATACCGACGGGACCGATGCCCGGCAAAACAATCTTTGGCTCCAATGCAAAGACCATGCCCGGTTCCAGTTCCTGCTTCACGCGCGGAGCCAATACCGGCATTTCATTTATTTCCAGACCGACACCATGTCCGATGAACTTAGCCTTTTGAGTGGTTCCCATAAAGTTATCGGCAAAGCCTGCTTTGGTGACAATATTGACAGCAAGATTGTAAAGGTCCTCACAAACGGCTCCCGGTTTCACCTTTGCTACAACAGCCTCTTGTATGTCCAGACAAACCTGATGGGCAACGTATGCATTTTCCGGCAACTTTCCGATGGAAAATACGCGGCTCATGTCGCCCATATAACCATAAAAGTTTCCTCCCATATCGACCATAAAGCTATGACCGGGCTTCAACAGTGCACCGTTTACGCTAATAGGCAGTGACGGGTCAAGTCCCTCGCCTCCCAAAGCAAAGTCATAGGGGGCAGGCACAGTGGCATTGTCTCCTGCCAACAGACTTCCCATAAAAATTTCCATGCTTTGCCCGAATGTACGAAAAATGCCCAGACAACCTTCCAAACGCATCAAGCGCTCTATTTCTATGGATAACCGGCAATCTGTCATTCCCGGTCTGTAAACCGAAGGTATTTGTTCATAAGCCTTGGCATGTGCAATGCCGGAACGACGGAACATCTCAATCTCCATTCCAGTCTTGACACTTCGGGCCTTCCGGATAAGGGCCGTACCACAAGGAAGCACCTCCGTCTCAGGGAAACAAGCAGCCAAACGGTTATATTCCGTAAAAGACAACTCGTCCCCCTCCAGCATCAATCTAGCAGGTATGGACAAGCCGCATTCCTTCAACAAATCAGGGAGTTGTTCTGGTTTACGGATAAGATGTATATGTTCCCCTTTGATATTGTTGGGACGTTTGATAAATAAACGGGCAGGAGCATTCAACGGCAAATACAGATAACCACTGACAACACGTCCGTACGTATAGATTAAATTTACATTACAAGCGATAAGAGCGGCATCAATCTCTTGTTGAGCCATGAGAGAGCGTATTTTATCACGTCTCAGTTTCAATTCAGGTAGTAACATCTCTTTGTCATTTATGATTTCGTGCGACAAAGATACAATTTTTTCATTGAGAATGGAAAGTTAAGAATAGCACTGCATTATATAAACATGCCATAAGGCCAATTTTCCATTCTCAATAAAAAAAGTACTGCCCCATACCTTCACAGGCGTAGGGCAGCACAAACCACAAATACAAATACAACTAAACAAAGTTTTTCTCTTAGATAATTCCCTGACCCATCATGGCATGAGCCACCTTCATGAAGCCGGCGATATTCGCTCCTTTCACGTAGTTGATGTAGCCGTCAGGTTCTGTCCCATATTTTACGCATTGAGTATGAATTCCGTGCATGATGGCGTGGAGTTTTTCGTCCACTTCGGCTGCACTCCAGCTGAGGTGCATGGCATTCTGTGACATTTCCAGTCCGCTGGTAGCCACACCGCCTGCATTGACAGCCTTGCCCGGTGCATACATAATCTTGTTTTCAATGAAAAGGTCGATAGCTTCGGGCGTACATCCCATATTGGATATTTCGCCTACACATGTCACCTTGTTGTCAATGAGGCGTTGTGCATCTTCGCCGTTCAGCTCGTTCTGGGTAGCGCAAGGCAGAGCGATGTCCGCTTTCACTTCCCACGGGCGTTTGCCTGCCACGAAAGTAGAGCCGGGGAATTCGTCGGCATACGGTGCCACGATATCATTGCCCGATGACCGAAGTTCCAGCATATAATCTATCTTTTCGCCACTGATGCCATTCGGGTCGTAGATGTAACCGTCGGGACCGGAGATGGTAACCACCTTGGCACCCAGTTCGGTAGCCTTGGTAGCAGCGCCCCAAGCCACGTTTCCGAAACCGGAGATGGCAACGGTCTTGCCCTTGATATCAATACCTTTAGTTTCTAACATCTGGTTCACGAAGTACAAGCCGCCGAATCCTGTTGCTTCAGGACGAATCAACGAACCGCCAAATTCCAGTCCTTTACCGGTAAATGTGCCCGTAAATTCGCGAGTCAGCTTCTTATACATACCGAACATATATCCCACTTCACGACCACCTACGCCAATATCACCGGCAGGCACATCCATATCCGGGCCAAGGTGACGCCATAATTCCAGCATGAAAGCCTGACAGAAGCGCATGATTTCAGCATCGCTCTTTCCGCGCGGAGAGAAGTCGGAACCACCCTTACCGCCACCCATAGGCAATGTAGTCAAAGCATTCTTGAAAGTCTGCTCAAAGCCCAAGAACTTGAGGATGGAGAGATTTACGGAAGCATGGAAACGAATGCCACCTTTGTACGGGCCAATGGCATTGTTGAACTGTACACGATAGCCAAGGTTCGTCTGAACTTCACCCTTATCATCCACCCACGTAACGCGGAAAGTAAATATACGGTCAGGTTCGACCAGACGTTCTATAATTTTTGCTTTCTCGAACTCAGGATGTTGGTTATAGATATCTTCGATGGAAAGAAGAACTTCCTTTACGGCTTGAAGATATTCAGACTCGCCGGGGTGCTTTGCCTCTAAAGAGGCCATGATACGTTCGATATTCATAATATTACGTTTTAAAGGTTATTACCTTGTTAACTAAACGTTATTCAAGCAAAGTGTCAACGAATAACACCGCAAATATAGGAAAACTTTTCAAAATAGCTAAACTTTACGGTTAGATTTTGATTAAAGAATGATAAAATGTCACTCCGACATCCTCTATTCATACCTAAACGGTCTATTCTTCTCGTACTCTGTCTACAGTTCGCTATAACGGTATAAATATAGAAAATTATAATAAAAAAATAAGAAATGACGAATAATTTACGAAAAAAGACACAATCCTCACGGACTATGCCTTTCCAATTGCTAACTTCAATTGACTCTATGTCATTCTGATTATCACTACACCCCATACAAGAATGTAGCATCGTAAAGAGCAATGTAGCAATTATTACTTTTTTCATATTTCTACTTTTTATCTATACTTATACTCATTGGCGGAACTGATATCTGCAAAAAGAGAATCCAAACTCTCCAGTGATGGACATTGGCAAAAAAGATACTAAGACTTAGTACTAAAAATCCCGGAAGCCAATACTAAAAAACAGAAGAGCTAAGAGATAACTCCTTCCCAAGGCTTGGTTTTTCTATCCCAAGGCTTGGGATAGAAAAACCAAGCCTTGGGACATATATCCGCAAGATTGAAAAGAGATATCCCCAATCTCATTCCGCCAATAGGTCATTTAACATCTTTATTACTATACGCAACTCATTTCAAGTAATTATTCCGATTAGAGACAAAAGCCATCGGCAAGTGTCTTTCCATTAACAAAATCTTCCGGATAGAGGTATATGACCCATTTAACATCATTGCTTGCAGCTTTCCTTGTAAATATCGTTAGAAAGTTTGGTCAATTTAGTCTTTCCATAAGAATAATTGATTCCGCTCGTCCACTCCACTGCTGTCTTAGTAAGGATATCACCATCCAGAGATACTTCTATACCGGTATTTTTCGTTGTTCCAACGTTAACCAAAATAGTGGAACAGACAAAAGGCTATCTATTGCAGATGCACACACACCAAGCGAACATGGCAACAACATTATTATTAAAATCAAGATACGCATCATAGGGATTATACATCTAACGGAATTCATATTTCCTCTACTTCAGATAGCTTTTAAAGCTTTTATGACAGTTTTCAAACCTTGTTTTGCCTAATAATGGCTAACATTGCAACCGAAACCAAAGGTTGACATCAACATGAGAAAGACATTATTATTTTTATACCTTTTATCTCTCGGCAATATTGCCGCATACGGTCAGACACGTTTGACCCAAGACCCCAAACTGGAACGGCAACTCCACGAAAGCGGACTGATACATCAACCCCTACCCTTGGATATTGAAAACTCTTTCGAAGCCAACGGCTGGAAAAAGGAGGTCCTGCAAAGCGCTCCCCTCACCTGCTCGGCAGGTACAGAGGGATGGAGTCATTCCGGCGCAGGAAGCATGTCCTTCAGTACGGAAAAGAGCATTTCCGGAAAAGGCAGCATCAAGCTGCAATTCCCTACCTCTACCGGAAAAAGAGCGACCGGATCTCCTTCCGACCCCGACTATGCCACCTATGGAAACAGCAGTGTCACCTACCATCTGGATGGTGCCAATCTGGAGAAGTACAACCGCATTGTATTCTCCATCTACCCCGACTGCGACGGGGCACGTATCGTCAACATGAACCTCACATTCCATAATGCAGATACTCCTGCCAAGAAAGGGTACAATCCACCTTCGGGTTCGCATCTTATCAACCTTGTCAACAAGGAGTGGAACCAATGTTTCCTCGAAATAGACGAGTATCAACGCGATAAAGTAATGTCCATAAGCTTCAGCACAGCCCTCAAAGGCAAGGACCGGACAACGGGAGATTCAGCAACCTACTACTTAGACAACCTCCAGTTGCAAACAGTGAAAGCCCCCGAGAAAGTCAGCGGATGGATACCCGCCGATGGAAAAATCTCCTATTCGACAACCGGCTATGCCATCAATCACCCTAAAACCGCCCTTATCAACACAAACGTCACCATAGATGCCGGTAAACGCTTCCAACTGCTTACCACGGACGGAAAAGTGGCTTACGAAGGAGACATCCGGGAAGAGACAACCACCCTCGGACGATTCGGTCTCATCGACTTCACCTCCTTCGACCTTCCCGGAGAGTATCGGCTGAAAGCCGGCAATTCATTGACCCCTGCCTTTCGGATTGGAGAACGGCTTTGGGAAGATTCACAATGGAAAGTGCTGAATTTCATCTTTTGCCAACGCTGCGGGCATCCGGTTCCCGGCAAGCATGCCTCCTGCCACGCAGACTTGATGTCCCGGCATGACGGACGCAGTATCTCCTACTCCGGTGGATGGCACGATGCGGGCGATTTGTCCCAGCAGACCCTGCAGACGGGAGATGTGGCTTTTGCCCTGCTCGAAGCCTATAATAAACAAAGAAACATCAATCCCGCCCTCGCCGCCCGCCTGCGTGAAGAAGCGGAATGGGGAATAGAGTTTATCCTGAAGAACCGCTACGGTGATGGCTACCGTGCCAGCAGCATGGGATTGCTAATCTGGCAAGACGGTGTGTTCAACACACTGGATGACATCTCTTCCGTACGTGTACAGAACATGGCATTCGACAACTTCCTCTATGCCGGATACGAAGCTTACGCCGCCATGACGCTGGACAACGACCCGATGCTACAGGAATATCTGCTGCGCGTGGCCGAAGAAGATTTCGCTTTTGCCATGGAGAAGTTCAAAAAAGACGGCTTCGACAAGTTCATCCAGCCTTACGAACACAGCTACAATACTTCGAAAAGCCAGTACATGGCTACCATCTCCTGGTCGGCAAGCCAATTATACAAGCTGACCGGAAATCCTTCTTATGCGGACATCGCCACCGAATACATCCGCTACACCCTCGACTGCCAGCGTACGGAACCGCTGAAAGACAAAGACAAGACACGCGGATTCTTCTACCGGGACAAATCCCGCAAATCCATCGTACATTACATACACCAGTCGCGCGAGCAGGTCTATATGCAGGCCATGGTGATGCTTTGCGAAACCCAGAAGGAACACCCCGATTACCCCAAATGGGTGAATTCCATACAACTATATGGAGACTATCTGAAAGGAATAATGAAGTATACCCATCCCTACGGCATGATTCCAAGCGGTGTTTACCATGCGGAGGAATATAAAGATACCACCAACTTCTATGCTCTCCATCTGTTTCCACCTGCCAATGCCAAGGAACTGTACACGGAACAGATTAAACGAGGAGTACAACTGGACAAAGAGCACTACATGAAACGCTTCCCCGTGTGGTTCAACATCTTCAACGGCAATACCGCCATCCATCTTTCCAACGGAAAGTCCGCCGCCATCTGCGGAAACTTCCTGAAGGACAAGGAACTGCTCAACATCGGTCTGGAACAGTTGTACTGGACCGTAGGCAAGAATCCTTTCGGACAATCCTTGATTTATGGAGAAGGACACAACTATCCGCAACTGAATACCTTCTCTTCGGGAGAAATGACAGGAGAGATGCCCGTTGGTATCCGTACCCTGGGTAACGACGATGTCCCCTATTGGCCGCAAACCAACAATGCCTGTTATAAAGAGGTATGGGTTACCTCGGCAGGCAAATGGCTGTCTCTGATTGCGGAATATTAGATAATGGAAAATTAATAACTTACAAATTACAAATTATGAAACATCTGCTTATTTTATTGTTCACGGCTTGCACCCTTCTGACGTATGCACAAGCTCCCGAAGGTTATCCCGCAAACTATGCCAAGGCTCCCCGCTTCAAGGCCTTGATTTACTACACGCAACATGCGGAAGAAGCACACGTACAATTTGCAGAACAAGCAACCACTTTCTTCAAGAAGCTCAATTACGGTGACGGCTTTGTTCTGGATATTACTACCGATTTTTCAAAATACCCATACGAGAAACTGAAAGGATACAATGTCATTATCATGCTTAACACATCCCCCAACACCAAGGCCGAACGCGATGCTTTTGAGCAATACATGGAAAACGGAGGCGGTTGGATAGGCTTCCACGCAGCTGCCTACAACGACAAAAACACGCATTGGCCCTGGTTCGTTAAGTTTCTTGGTGGTGGGGTGTTCTATTGCAACAACTGGCCTCCCCAGCCGGTATTGGTCGAAGTCGACAACGAAGAACATCCCGTTACCAAGAATCTGCCTGCATCATTCGTGGCTCCCGCCAGCGAATGGTACCAATGGACTCCCAGCCCCCGCCAGAACAAGGACGTAGAAGTACTCTTGTCCCTATCTCCCAAGAACTATCCACTGGGTATCAAGGATGTAGTGAATTTTGGCGACTTCCCCATCGTATGGTCCAACAAGAATTACAGAATGATTTACCTGAATATGGGGCATGGTGACGAAGAGTTTATCGACGGTACACAGAACCTGCTATTGGTTAATGCTTTCCGCTGGGTAGTGAGCAAAGACAAGAACGGTGACCCGTTCCTCAAATGAAACAGTTCCCATAACAGTAATCAAAAGAATAAAATAGGATAGTATTCTTCAAATCTTCTCCAAAATATAACACTTTTATGTCGAAACAGATACTTTTCCTTCGAAAAGTATCTGTTTCGGTTGTTTTAAGTAAATACCCTTGCTAGTCCCGACAAGTTGGAATGATAGTTTCCCATAGTCGAAACCAAGAGTTTTAACCTTTGAAACGAATGGTTTCATCGCAAGGAGCTTTTGGTTTTGCTTGTTGAAACCAATAGTCTTACTCGTCAAAACTTTCCATATTTAATCTTGAAACTAAAAGTTTCATACTGAGAACTAAGATTATAACTATTTCAACGACCCACGAAACAAGTATGCATACCATCTTTTATAAAAGTTGGAAAGCGTGATGGATGGTTGTAGTGTTTTTTATCCATCACGCTTTAATCAACTTATAATCAAAAAGAATAATCTCTTCGCGTAACAGCATGACAGATGTTTTGCCGAAATAAACTCTGTGAAAGATACCACCACTGCCCACATATAAAAATCCCAGTATTCCCAAAGGAAATACCGGGACTCTTCAGAAAGAAAACCAATCTAAACTTATAACCAGCCTGGGTTCTGCGTCAAACCGCCTTTAGCCCTATCCATTTCCGACTGGTCAATTGGAAAATACCTGAACTTCTCCGTCCAACCTTTGTTACCTAAAATCTCTGTTCCTTTATCGAAACGCAGAATGTCAAACCAACGCTGCATTTCATCCATAAACTCATACCCACGCTCTTCAAAAAGAATATCCAACAACTCCTGCTTGCTCTTTCCCGCCAAGTTGATACGATGCTCTTTGTCTTTGAAAGCGCGGTCTCTGACCTGGTCGAACCAACCTTGCGCATCGGCACTGGCAGTTCCGTTGATGCGCACATCAAGCTCCACAGCCAGCAGCAAAACATCGGCATAACGGTAAATACGCCAAGAATTATAATAGTTATCCGTAGGATTCACCGTAGACGTCGTCTCCTTTCTCGGATGAATCTTATAGTGCCCCAGACCTTCGTAATTTTCCTGCTGGTCACTGACTTGGAAAACACTTCCTGCCGGTAGTTCACCTTTGGCCACCATTTCTGCCACTTTCTTAGCCTCGTCCGCATAGACAATGACTGTTCCCTCGCGGCGCGTATCGCCTTCCTTAAACATATTGTAAACAGTACTCGGCATAGTGTTCTGCCCATAACCTTCGCCCAATCCGCCCTGCTCGGCACTTCTCGGGTCAACAATGTTACGACCACCCAAAGAACGTGCAAGACCAAACCCTTCACCGGAGTTATTACCAGCATAACATACCTCAAAGACAGATTCCGCACACCATTCTCCATCTTTCACCCATAAGTTCTGATAATCAGGGTTCAACTGGTATCTTCCACTAGTGATTATTTCTTTCATGTCATTCAATGCCACCTGATATTTAGTCTCATCACGATGGAACAAAATAATTTTGGCACGAAGCAGCTTGGCAGCATCCCGGCAAACGCGTCCCTGCTGTGTAGCACTGCGCTGGGGCAGATACTTAGTCACTTCGTCATCCAAGTCACCCATCATAAACTCATAAATTTCTTCACGGGTTCCTTTGGCAACGCTATACATTTCACTGGCTGCCAGATAATGTTTGATAAGTGGAAATTGCTCATACCCCATAAACAGATGGTAATAGAAAATGGCACGGTAAAAGCGCGCTTCGGCAGAAATTGAATTGACAAAGTCTGCACTGAGATTGCATCCGGCCAATTTGTCAATCAACAGATTGGCAGCAATGACTCCATTGAACAAGCCAAAATCCCACTCATTCCACCAAGAACCATATCCCCATGCACCAAAACAAGAAGTCGCGTCATAGGTAAAAGTATCCCATTTCGTCTTGTAAGACCCCTCACCGATACCACCACCAGTTTCGGACTCATCACCCAGCAAAGAAGAGTAAGACCAAACCTCCGGCATACGGGTCTGCATTTCATTTATCACGGCATACAAGCCCTTCATCATATCCTCTTCCGTCTTGTAAAATTCAGTTTCCGACACCTGAGTTCTTGGATTCACTTCCAGAAAATCTGAACAAGCTGTGGTCGACAAAGCCATCGCACCCAAAGCCAATACCTTTAATATCTTATTCATTGTATCTATTTTTTAGGTCGTTAATCAAAATGTAATATTCGCACCGATAGTATAAGTACGTGCTTGCGGATATGTTCCCCCGTCAAATCCATCACGTGTTCCCACTTCAGGATCATAACCGCTGTAGTTGGTAATTGTAAACAGATTTTCGCCCTGCACAAAGAAACGCAGTCCCTTGACGCCGACACGCTGCAACATCTGTCCGGGCAGACTATAGCCAATCTGCAACACTTTCAAACGCATATACGAACCATCTTCCACAAAAAAGTTTGAAACCTGATAGTTATTGTTGTCACCATCTATCACACGTGGCACCCAATTGGAAGTGCCTTCACCATGCCAACGGTTCAGCCAAGATTTGTCGTAGTTACCAAAAGTCACATTGGAACGTCTGTACAGTTTATAAATGTCGTTTCCGATACTTTCCTGGAAGAATGCACTGAAATCCAACCCCTTCCAATCGGCAGAGAGCGTAAATCCATACGTCCAGTCGGGATTCGGCTTACCTATCATAGTACGGTCATCGCCATTAAGACCATTTTTACCATCCAAATCTTTAAAACGAATATCTCCGGGCTTGGCATTTGGTTGTATCAGTTGAGTCTTTCCATTAGAATCCATGTAGGTATAGCTGTCTATCTCCTGCTGATTCTGGAAAATGCCATCATGCAAGTAACCGTAGAAGAAGCCATACGGACGCCCGTTCTCTCTCCAGCTGACCTGACCGCCCATACCACCACCGATATTATTGAGACCGACGCGGTCGGGGCCTTGGTCTGTTACGGTATTCTTCACGTAAGAAGCATTTCCATTGATACCCAGATTCACTTCACCCACTTTAAAGCGATAGGACGCTTCGAACTCGATACCTTCGTTCTTCACTGTACCCGAATTGACCGTCATACTGCCATAACTGGTATAAAGAGGAATTGGCATGGAAAGCAGCATGTCCTTCGTCTTCTTCACGAAATAGTCGGCAGAGAATGTCAATGCACTGTTGAAGAAACGCAAGTCAATACCCAAGTCGGTCTGTTCGGAGGTCTCCCATTTCAAATCAGCATTGGCATAGCCACTGGGCAGCATGCCCGTATATACCTTTCCATTTATGACTGCATTCTTACCCTGACTCATCATACTTGTATAGGCAAAGGAGCCAATACGTTCGTTACCATTCTGTCCCCAACTCAGACGTATCTTGGCAAAATCCAACCAGGAAGGTCTGTTCTCCATGAACTTCTCCCGAGTCAACACCCAACCCAAAGAAACCGAAGGGAATGTAGCATACTGGTGGTCACGACTGAAGTTTGACGAACCGTCCCGTCTTACTACCGCTTCGAACAAATACTTTTCATCATAATTATAATTGATACGTCCGAATACGGATGCAATGCGGTGGTCTTCCGCCCCACCCCATACTTTAGACTGTTCTTCGGGCGCTGTGGCCGTGTCTATATATCCCTTGTCTATATCTACCACCAGCAGATTATAATCTTCCGCTTCCAAATTGGAGTAATGGTAGGAAGACATACTCGTACCGAACAGTGCACCTATATTATGACGGCCGAAAGACTTTGTATACGACAGTACATTTTCCCACTGCCAATAGGAAGACTCCCTTTTCTTATCCTCTACCTTGGAAGTGGCATTCTTACTGGTAGCATTCAGCTCGTAGACTGGAGTCACATTCTTAATGGAATTGAACACCCATTCCGCACCATAGGTAGTCTTGAACTTCAAACCCGGTAACAAGTCCACATCAAGGTTAAAGTTCGCACCGAAATTCTGAGGCATAGTCCTCTGGTTATGACTGACCTGCATGGCTGCCAGCGGATTGGTTATTTCACGCATCTCAATAATATTGTATGCCAGTCCGTTAGGAGCAATGACATGATTTGGATAAGTTACGGCATATTGCTCCAGTATAGCAGGGTCGGTCTGATAAACCGGTTCGGTAGGAGGCAACATATTCATGGAAGTAATCAAGCCTGCTGCTTCACTGTTGCCAATAGTATTACCTGTCTGGATTGACTTGGAATAGCTTGCAATTGCACCAAAACTAATCTTATTCAACCAATTTCGTGATTTCGTGTCCAGTAATACATTATTGTAATTCAAGCGTACATTGTAGCGTTCATAATCAGCATGTCCTTTAGCATAAATACCTTCTTGCTTTACATAACCGAAAGAAGCATAATAGGTAGAGTTGTCCGTACCTCCACTCAACGAAACCTTGTGGTTCATAATAGGAGCATTCTTGTTCTGCAGTTCCTTTTGCCAGTCGGTATTGACGCTGGAAACAGTCGGGAAATAAGGGTCCTTACCTGCGTTGGCAGCCATTTCATTCATCAACATCTGATAATCCGCACTACCCAGCAAATCCACCTTCTTGGAAGGATTCTGAATACCGTACGTAAATTCATAGTTCAAAGTAGCCTTCCCTTTAGTACCCTTCTTCGTAGTTATTAGCACAACACCGTTAGCACCACGGGCTCCGTAAATAGCGGCGGAAGCTGCGTCTTTCAACACTTCAATAGACTCAATATCAGAAGGATTCAAATGACTGATACCACTTTCAGACGGCATGCCGTCTACTATATAAAGCGGATCGGAGTTGTTGACCGTACCGGTACCCCGAATACGAATCTTTGATTCCGCACCGGGCTGACCTGAATTAGAGATAATCTGTACACCGGAAACTTTACCTTTCAAAGCATTCTGAATATTTGTAGGATTACCTTTATCCAACTCTTCACTGGTAACACGGCTCACAGCAGACGAAAGTACACTCTTCTTTTGTACACCATAGCCTACTACAACTACCTCGTCCAGCAACTCAGAAGAATCAGTAAAACGGACTTTCAGATTTGTATCTGCAGCAGTCAGTTTATACTCAATAGGCTCATAACCGATAAAGGTGAAGACCAACACATCACCCACAGAAGCTTTCAGACCGAAATTCCCATCAATATCCGTCACAGTACCCACAACCGGATTACTTTTCATACTAACATTAGCACCTGGAACCGTTTCTCCGGAAGGGTCATAAACGATACCCTGCACATTAATTTGTTGTGCGAAGAGCTGCAAAGTACAACTGAAAATGCAAAGCAGCAAAAGGACTCTTTTTCTTTTCATGATAATAGTATTAGTTTATAAAATAGAAAGTTATTCATATTGTATTGATACAAATTCCAATACTTCAATAAGCGAAATTACGTACTAAATAAGAGATAGAAGTTGAATATTTCTCATAAGAAGTTCATTTACTAACACATCCATAAAAAACGTTTTATTTTAAACTTAAAGTGATAAAGTTTAAACCCATAAAAAAACGGATACGTTTCTGTAACGTACCCGTTTTCTTCCAAATCCATTGATTATAAAGAGAATTACCTTTCTAAAGTCCAGTTAATAGCATTTCTGAACATGGTCGTAAACCCTTCCGTTTCGTACAACTTACTACTATGCCCTATCTGGAAATAAACATTGCGTGCCTTTTTGCTTTCATTGACCCAAACCACCGGATGATCGCCCATCTTGATGTCCGATGCAGGCGTGTAGCTCGATTCGTCTACATTGGCCAGCACATGTACATTGGGGCGCGGGCTCTTGTCATAAGTATACCACTCGTCATCGGGCACCATAAAAGAGGCCGGAACACCCTTCATCACCGGATGCTGCTTATCTTCCACCACCAGCATACCATCAGCCAGCGGAGCAATGTAATTCTTGAAACGTACACCACCCATGAAATCAGAGAACCATTGCCACATGGGATAACCGTCGAACTCGCCCAGCAAAGTAGCATGATGGAAACCAATCCAGCCACCACAGCCTTCTTCTATATACTTGACGAACGCATCTTCCGCTTCCTTCGGCCAAGCATAAGGCGGGAAATCCAATTGAATAACCAAGCTGAACTGCGAC
Organism: Bacteroides sp. L10-4; assembly: GCF_013373675.1. Taxonomy (NCBI): domain Bacteria; kingdom Pseudomonadati; phylum Bacteroidota; class Bacteroidia; order Bacteroidales; family Bacteroidaceae; genus Bacteroides; species Bacteroides sp. L10-4. Next base: position 33,139 of record NZ_JABXJH010000033.1, on the reverse strand, counting down.
AAGTAAGCCTCCGTTATGTTCCTGGCATTGTTTATCTCAGTAATACTGAAATTCCCCTTTGCACCTTCGGCCGCCAACCACTTCAAGCCAGCATCCGTAAATCCTCCGTGCTGTCCACCACGTTCCGTCAACACCAGCACCTTCGTCTTGTGCGGCTTGCCCAATAAGCTTTCTGCAACCGTACGGCGCAAATCACCCTGCTCATTGTCTCCGCTATAATCCCAATACATGCCTCCCAGCAAATCCTTATCCAAAATATACTGACACTTGATAGCAAGTGAACGAGGATTCTCAAATCCAAATACCAACGTATCATTCTTATCGGCCAGATAAGGCACTTGAGCCACCTCATCCCACTTTTCAGTATATTGGGTATCCGTATTCCCTACCTTATTATAATCTTGGAAGCTGGGATAACCGTCACCTCCACGACCATAGAAAGGCATCCCCATCACCAGTTTGGAAGGTGGTATGCCTGCTTTCAAATGTGCGGTAACGGCACCATCCGAAGTAATGTCACCGCTATGTCCCGACGAATAAAGCGCCGAATGGTGCTTGGGAGCGGAAGCCATGTCATAAGCCATGATATTCACAAAATCGACGGAAGACAAGATAGCCTTGAAGTCAATGTAACGGGCAGAAGCTACGGTGGCAAGCGTCAGCTCCTTTTCATTGCCGATGGCAGCTCTGATATCCTGCATCAGAAGTGTAAAATTCTCCGTATCGTCCGGTGACGAGGATATATTTGCCATAGAGCTGGTGGGATATTCCCAATCGATGTCAATGCCATCCAAAGCGAACTCCTTCACCACACGGTCACAGTCCGCGGCAAAAGCACGGCGATATTCATCATTGGCAGCCATCTCACTGAAACGTCCGCTTCCCCAGCCGCCGATGGAAAGCAGCACTTTCAGCTCCGGCTTCTGTTTCCTCAAATCAACAATCTGTCTCAAACGTTCCTCATTATCAATCTTGACACCGTTAAAGCTCTCGTTTACATGACCGAACGCATAGTTGATATGCGTCATGTACTGCGGGTCGGGCATCACCTCACTCCACGAAGTGACATAAGCAACCACAACCTTTGATTCGCGGGAAGCCGCAATGGCCTCTTCTCCCGACTTAACGCTACCGCATGAAACCAATACGCCCAAAGCAGCAGCCATCATCATTTTAATTTTTTTCATAAGTACTATTTTAATTACAAATTATCGCAGGTCTGACGGACCCGTGAACCTATCAATGCATAATACAGCATAAACGCTTCTCCAAAAAGAACGATGAACCATGACCATCTCCAGCCTCCAAGAACATCGGCAAGCACTCCTTGCAACAAGGGCAATATGGCACCGCCTACCACTCCGATCATGAACACACCCGAAGCCACCGAAGTGTATTTTCCCAAATGGGCAACGGACAAGGTAAAGATAGCTCCCCACATGATGGAATGGAACAGACCTACTGCCGTGAGCAGCCACGGATTATTCAGCAAAATGGCCAGTAAGGCGAGTACTCCTGCCGATACCGTAGTAACCGTCAACTGCACGCGGGGAGAAATCCTGCTCAGGCTGCTCCCCACCAGGCGGCCCACAAGCATACCACCCCAATAGAGCGTAGCCATCAGTGCCGGAGAAGCATAGTCCATCTCGATGGCATACAGATTGATATTGGCCCCAATACAGACTTCCACTCCTACATAAAAGAAGATAGCCACCACGCCCAATGTCAGATGACGGAAGGACCATACACTTTTTTCCAGCTTTTCTCCCTTCTCTACCCTGGTTCCTTGGATATCGGGCAAAGACAATTTCATCAACAACAATACAATCAAAGAAATAACAGCCATCAATGCCAGGAACGGAACCATCAGCTGGTCAATCTGAATGTCCTCCACAGACAGACCGCCAAACACGACACCAGTCACGAAATAAGGAGCAAGCGTAGTTCCCACAGAATTGGCAGAACCGCCTATAGCCAAACGCTGAATGGACTGGGTACCCTTGACATGGCAAGCCGTCAGATAAGGATTTATAACCACTTGCAGAATGGTAGCCGAAGCCCCTACCACGAAAGAACCCAGTAAGAAAATCAAGAACCCTCCAGGGATAACATTATTTCCTGCATGCCAATTCGCTTCCGGAAAGTGTACTGTGAAATAGGAAGAGGCAAAGAACAAACCAAGCCCCACAATCATCACCAGCAATCCACGCATCAATGTCCCTTTATACCCATATTTGCTAATCCACGACGAGCCTACCCCTCCACAAACCGGATAAGCAAGGAACCAAGAGAAAGTAATCAAAGTGGCAAAAGTATTTTTCAACCCGCCCACTTCCAAAAGCAAAGTTTCTTTTAAAGGACCCTGAAACTGAGTATTGGCAGTCGTAAGGAAACCTACAATAAAGAACAGGAATACCATCGTGATGAATGGCCCCATATAGTTTATTTCTTTTTCTTGTTGTGTCATAGTATTTTAATTATTAATTCAAACAAGTAGAGTTATCAGCCGCCTGCAAGGCGGCTTAGCAGCTGAGCATGCTTGCCGCCGCTTCATCGAGCAAAAACTCACAGTCGGGATGAAGCTGAAGGATGGAAGCAGGAACATCTGTTGTCACAGGTCCTTCAAGCATCCGCTTGACAATATCCACTTTATTAATCCCTTTGGCAACCAGTACAATCCGACGTGCCCGCATAATGTTCTTTATTCCCAAAGTAGCCCCTCCCAACTCTTTATCGGGAGGAGTGCCCGTTTCTCTACGGATGCGTTCTTCCAGTTCCACATTCATCCGAGTCACCCATGCTTCACCGCCAAAGGGAGATTCCGGCTGGTTGAACCCCAAATGTCCGTTCTCACCCAACCCCAAAATCAGCAAATCAATACCGCCACGGTTCGCAATTTCTTGCTGGAAATCCCTGCATGACTGTCCAAAATCATCGGAAATGGTAGGCAGCATCAAGAAATTCTCTTCCTTGATGCCCAATGTATCCATCAGTTCCGTTTTCAGCATCGTGTAGCATGCTCCGGCATACTCGCGCGGCACATTCGTTACCTCATCCAATCCGAAGAAAGTAACGGTATCCACCTTAAACGGATATTTAGTATAGATTCCTCCCACCAACCGATGAAGATTGCCGGTAGTACGTCCCGTAGAAAGTCCTATCACGCTCTCCGGTTTATTCAATATCTGGCCGATGATGCGCCATGCAGCCGTGCAGTCAAACTCCTTTTCATTCTTTGTTATTGTTATTTTCATATTCTTAATCGTTAATTCTTAATCACATATTCATCGCCACCGCTCCGGCTCCCAGAAGCCCGATAAATCCGGGATTCAGTTTCGTAATGACAACCCCGTTGCTGACAAAACGCATGGTCGTAGGATGAAGTTTTTCCAGAATCTTCTCGTGCATATATCCGTCGGCCACAATGCCTCCACCTAACACCACCGTGTCCGGGTCAATCACACGTACCAGATTCATGATAAGATTGGCAAGCGCCTCAGCTGCATTCTCCACCAGCACCGTACAGAGAGGGTCGCCTTTCTGGCTGAGTGCAAACACCTCGCTCACAATCACCCGTTCCCCTTTTTCGGCCGGAATATGCAGGCCGGTTTCATACTGGTTGCGGAGCAGACGGGCACAGTTGTCAAAGCCTATGCCGGCCGCAATCGCCTCCACACAATCCATTCGTCCACAACCGCATTTAATGCCTATGTTCACACCTACACGCACGTGTCCCACTTCGCCGGCATTGAAATGGCTGCCACGGATTTGTCTCCCATTTATCACCGTACCCACGGCAATGCCTGTACCTACATTTACGTATATGAAGTTTTTGGAAATTTGTCCGAATCCCCAGACGCGTTCGGCTCTTGTAGCGCTCTTCACATCATTGTCTATATGGCAAGGCATGCCATATATATCCGACAGTTCCTTTGCCAACTCAATCCGCTGTGTCCTGCTCGGGTCAATCTGCAGCCAGACACCTTCGTTAGGGTCTACACGCCCTATCAGGCCGACACCCATCGCTACCGGCTTCTGGTCATACCAGCCCACAGTACGGATATAATCATCGAGCGACGACTTGATGATTTCCAGCGCAGCCTGCTGATTAAAGTAACCGGAGTCATATTTCTTATACCTCAAAATGTTGCCACGGCTATCCATTTCGCCAATCAGCAACTTCGTGCCTCCTAAATCAAGACCTAAATACGTTTCCATTTTTTATATGCGTTTTTTAATATTGTTTACTGTCCACAATATTACGCACTATCAGGGAGACAAGGGTTTATTCTCTGACAAAAAAGGTTTAATACTTGTCAGCAGTGGTTCAAAAGCAGTCTTCATGGCTCTAAATTTTGCTGGGACTGGTACCAAACTGCTTTTTGAAGCATGTACTGAAATATTTCGGGTCAGAAAATCCGACCATATTCGCCACTTCCCCTATCGAATATTTCCGGGAAACCAGCAGCTCTTTTGCCTTGTTCAAACGGACAATGCGGATGAAGTCATTCGGTCCCTGCCCAGTCAGCGTCTTTATCTTATTATAGACAGAAGTGCGGCTCATGCCCAGCATCCGGCAGAAGTCATTGATGGAGAACTCCGAATCGGACAACTCCTCCTCAATCACTTTCATAACCTTGTCCAGAAACTCCTTGTCCAACTGGCTGGTATAGTCTGTCTCTTCGGGCTGCGCATCCATCGCCAACACGGTTTCGCGCAAATGCTGCCTATTCTGAAGAATATTCCTGATACGCACTTTCAGCACAGACAAGTCGAAAGGCTTGATGATGTAGTCATTGGCACCGGCCTCCAGTCCGAAGATGATATTTTCCCTCTCACTCAGTGCGGTCAATAATATAACAGGTATATGGCTTGTATCTACCGATGACTTCAAAATCCGGCACAATTCATCACCTTCCAGTACCGGCATCACAATGTCCGAGATAATGATATCAGGATTGATTTCCCTTGCCGTCTCCAATGCCTTTCCGCCGTCGGGCACGGCAACTACCTTATATTCGGAAGACAAGCTGTCCACCAGATACTCCCTCATATCCGCATCGTCCTCCGCCAGAAGAAGGACATTCTTCCCGGAACGTTCCGTTTCTTCATGCACAGCCCCGGTAGCGGCCTGAGGTTCTTCCTGGCCGTCTGCCTTCGCTTCCACCGCTACGCTCGCCTTTATCCTCTGCGGGAAAGTTATCGTAAACGTAGTTCCCTGCCCTTCCACGCTACTGAAAGAGATGGTGCCGTGATGCTGTTTCACAATGCGGCGCGTAATCATCAGACCGATACCCGAACCGGTTTCCTCAAAGTTCATGGCATTCTGGGCTCTATAATATTCGTGGAAAATATTGCCCTGCTCCTCTTTTGGAATGCCGATACCCGTATCCTTCACTTCAATAGTCCACTTCTTTCTTGCAGTCTTCACCAGTATGTGAATGACTCCCTTCTCTGTATACTTCAAGGCATTGGAGAGCAGATTGTCTATGATATGATCCATCTTCTCCCGGTCAATCCAAACCTTGGGCATATCCGGCTCCACCTCCAACTCTATCCCGACGCTCTTCTGCATGGCGGCTAAGTGAAACTCCGCCATTTTTTCCTCCAGATAAGCCTTAATGTCGTATGGAGAAACCTTCAGACACTCCTCGGCATGCAGTTCCGTTTTCTGCAACTCAAGCAGTTGAGTAATCATTCCCATCAGTTTTTCCACATTCTTCATTGCCACCGCAACGGTTTTCTTACCCTGCTCCGGAAGTCCCTCCTGCGCTTCGAGCTCGCTCAGCGGAGCCTTTATTAAAGTAACCGGTGTACGGATATCATGGGCTATACTGATAAAGGAACGTATCTTGTCCCTTATACGCCCCTCGTTCACCTTATGCCTTCTATACTGCACAAACATGCAGACAAAGACAGACAACAAGATGAAATAGATGAGCAGCGCCCACCACGAAACCCAGTAAGGGTTATGAATGACAATGTCCAGACTTCTTTCTCCCACCTGCTGCCCGGTGTACTTATCAAATGCCCGCAAGCGGAATACATACTTACCGGACGAGAGATTCATATAGCTCACGTTCCGCACTGAATTGGAGTGTTCCCACTCTTCATTGTGATTTTCGAGCCTATACTCATATCTGATACGATGCGGGACTGCAAAGTTGATGGCAGAGAAGGAAATTGAGAAGGAGTTTTGATTATACTTCAAATCTATTTTCCGGGTATCATTGATATTCGTTTGCAAAAGAGAGCCTTTCATTCCCGCTTTGACTGATTCGTAAAGCAGTTTAAAGTCTGTCAGAATCAGCTCAACAGACACATGGCGCCCTAAGTCCAAAGACGGGAGAAAGGAAAGAACCCCTTCTGCAGTACCGAAAGCAAGACATCCATTCTTCAACTTAAGGGCAGCATTCGGGTTGTAATATCCCCAGCTGACATCCAAAAAATCATTGGCACTGATGATAATATCCCGGGAGCAGTCCAAGCAATACAATTCCTTCTCCGTACTGAACCAGATACGCCCTTCGTTATCCTCCAGCAGGCTGTTGATGGAATTGGAAACCAGATTGTCATCTACGGTATATGCATGCGCCTCTTTCCCATCCGGACCAACACGTATAAGGCCTTCCCCGTCTGTCGCCAGCCAAATATCACCGGATGAGGACTGCATCAGGCAACGGACAGGATAATGCAGAGAGATGTCTCCAAACGTCTGATGCCACTGCGTGTCTCCCGACTTCTTATCAAAGACGGCCAACCCGCTGCAACCGGCAATCAGTAATGAGCCCCCCTTACCCGGCTTTATGTCACCTATGCAATCAATCGGGTAATATGTATAAGTATCCGTCCGTATATCGTAACGGGTAAACTCTCCTTCAATACCACCGAACCAGACATAATCCCCTTCCGCATAAATGGCATAAACATAGTCGGTGGCCATTCCCTTCTCCGGATGTGCATTTCTTTTCTCTTTCTTCTGTACCCGTCCGGTCTGTTTATCAATACAATAGACACCGATACCATAGCCACCTACCCAGATGTTTCCCCCGGAGTCTTCGGCAAGCGCCAATACCACTTTGCCACTATGTTCCATATCGTCCAGATAGTGGGTCCATTTACGTGACCGGGATTGATAGAGGCTGACGCCGTTGTTTGTACCATACCAATAATCCCCCTCCGAGTCCTGAAATATCACATTTACGTGGTCTGACTTCAAGGAATTACCATTATTGCGTTCATGCCTGATTCTACAGACATCCGGCATCTCCGAATCCAGATAGCTGATACCATTCGTAGAAGTGCCAATCCACACAACTCCGGATTCATCCACGCAAATATCGGATACAGTATTACCACTCAAACTTTTGTCATCATCCCCATTATTCATGTAATGGTTCAAAAGTTCTCCCGTCGCAACATCCATGCAGAAAACGCCCGCACCGTCGGCTCCCACCAACAGCAAATTATCCTTTGTCTTTGCAAACGAACGGATAGGTACATGAGGAATCCGGTCATTCAACGAGTGTATCCTCCCGTCGGGACCGTCAAGTACAAATACACCGTTTGAAAAGGTACCGATGAACAGCTTTGCTCCAAAGACGTAGAGCGATTCCACATGTATCTCTGTATACAGGTCAACCGGCCTCGTCTCAAAAGACGAAGAACCTGCCGTTCCTACCTTCGTCAACCGGAAGACCCCCTTGTCTGTGCCTGCAAAGAACAATCCATCTTTCATTTGAGCCATGCAACGGACAGATTGCCCTTTCAATCCGGCAAAAGACAGCCCTGCACTTTCTTCCCAAGAATAAAGCCCCTTCGACATACACAACCACAAACGTTTTTCGTCATCAAACAGAATATCATACAACACCGGAGAAGGCAGGTAATCGGCCAAGTCCACGCGCAATTGAAAAGAGTCCGTCAGTTTGTTGTATGCATAAATTCGTCCATTCTTTAATGCAACCCAGACAACACTTTCCTTATCACAAATCATGGTAGTGGAAGACTGGATATTGTCCCTTGAATCAACCATTCCGTCCAGCTTGTAATGCTTGATTTCATTCCCGTCATAACGGTCTATCCCGACATGAGTATACACCCAGACAAATCCGGATGAATCCTTGTCTATCTGGAATACTTGCCGGCTGCTCAATCCCTCCTTGATACCCAAAGTGCGAAATGAACCGGCAAACAAATTGACAGACCCAAAAACGGACATCCATAACAGCAGAAATATGCATGTGGCGAATTTATATAGAAACGAATATGGAGCAAACATAGATTATATATTGTTTTTCGGATGCAATATTACGCATAAACATAAAAAAAACGGTCGAAAAACTATCCGAATAGGTTCGATTTCTATTACTTTTGCCTTCTGAAACCAATAAATCATGAGAAGCCATGCTCAGTAAGTTCAAATTAAACCAGCTCTATTTCAAGGACACACAGTTTGCCAACCTCATGACACGGCGCATTTTCAACGTCCTTCTGATAGCCAATCCTTATGACGCCTTCATGCTGGAAGACGATGGCCGCATCGACGAAAAGATATTCAATGAATACACTTCGCTCTCCTTGCGCTACCCTCCCCGTTTCACACAGGTTTCCACTTGCGAAGAAGCACTGACACAACTGGCCTCCATCTCTTTCGACCTCATCATCTGCATGCCGGGTACGGGAGACAATGACAGCTTCGATGTGGCGCGATACATCAAAAGCCTTTATGAGCAAATTCCGATGGTGATACTTACTCCTTTCAGCCACGGCATCACCAAGCGCATTGCCAATGAAGACCTCAGCCCTTTTGAGTATGTATTCTGCTGGCTGGGAAACACTGACTTGCTGGTTTCAATCATCAAGCTGATAGAGGACAAGATGAATCTGGAGCACGACGTCAACGAAGTGGGCGTGCAGCTCATCCTACTGGTGGAAGACGGCATCCGCTTCTACTCCTCCATCCTGCCCAATCTGTATAAATTCGTATTGAAGCAGAGCCAGGAATTCTCTACCGAAGCACTGAATGCTCACCAGCGCACGCTGCGCATGAGGGGACGCCCCAAGATAGTCCTGGCACGTACGTATGAAGAAGCCTTCGGCATTTACGAGAAATACAAGAACAATATATTAGGTGTCATCACTGACGTACGCTTCCCCCGCATGGAACGGGGCGAAAAGGACGGACTGGCCGGTATCAAGCTCTGCGCCGCCATCCGCAAGGAAGACCCATTTGTACCCCTTATCATACAGTCCAGTGAATCGGACAACGTGGCATATGCAGCCAAATACGATGCAGCCTTCATCGACAAGAATTCCAAAAAGATGGACGTCGACCTGCGTCGTATCGTATCGGACAATTTCGGTTTCGGGGACTTTATTTTCCGCAACCCGGACACGCTGGAAGAGATTGCCCGCGTAAAGAATCTCAAAGAGCTTCAAAACATTCTTTTTGCCGTTCCGGCAGAATCGTTCCTTTACCACATCAGCCGCAACCACATTAGCCGCTGGCTCTACTCGCGTGCCATGTTCCCCGTGGCAGAGTTCCTGCGGCCCATCACCTGGAATAGCCTGCAAGACGTGGACGCCCACCGCAGAATCATCTTCGAGGCTATCGTAAAATACCGCAAGATGAAAAACCAGGGAGTGGTGGCAGTCTTCAAACGCGACCGCTTCGACCGCTATTCCAACTTTGCCCGCATCGGTGACGGTTCGCTGGGCGGCAAGGGACGCGGACTTGCTTTTATCGACAATCTGGTGAAACACCACCCCGAGTTCGAAGAGTTTGAGAATGCCCGTGTCGCCATCCCCAAGACCATTGTGCTCTGTACTGATGTGTTCGACGAGTTTATGGATACCAACAACCTGTATCAGATAGCCTTGTCAGATGTCAATGATGACGTCATCCTGCGTTACTTCCTCAAAGCCAAGCTGCCCGACCGCCTGGTGGAAGATTTCTTCACCTTCTTTGATGTAGTGAAGTCCCCCATCGCTGTCCGTTCGTCTTCGCTACTGGAAGACTCGCACTACCAACCCTTCGCCGGTATCTACAATACCTATATGATTCCTTATCTAGACGACAAGTACGAGATGCTACGCATGCTGAGCGATGCCATCAAAGGAGTATATGCTTCGGTCTACTTCCGCGACTCGAAGGCATACATGCAGGCAACAAGCAATGTCATCGACCAGGAAAAGATGGCTGTTATCCTGCAAGAGGTGGTAGGCAACCAGTATGGCGACCGCTACTACCCCAGCATGTCCGGCGTGGCACGTTCGCTCAACTACTACCCCATCGGCGACGAGAAGGCAGAAGAAGGTATCGTCAATTTGGCACTCGGCTTGGGCAAATATATTGTGGATGGCGGCATGACGCTTCGCTTCTCGCCCTATCACCCCAGCAAGGTGCTGCAAACCAGCGAAATGGAAATTGCCCTCAAAGAGACCCAAACCCGCTTCTACGCCCTCGACCTGCGCAATGCCGGTCACAACTTCTCCATCGACGACGGCTTCAACCTGCTGAAACTGCACGTCAAGGAAGCGGAAAAAGATGGAGCGCTGAACTACATTGCCTCCACCTACGACCCCTACGACCAGATTATCCGCGATGGCCTTTATCCCGGCGGCCGCAAGGTCATCACTTTTGCCAATATCCTGCAACACGACGTATTCCCCCTGCCACGCATCCTGCAACTGGCTTTGAAACACGGAGAGCAGGAGATGCGCCGTCCAGTAGAGATAGAGTTTGCCGCCACCATGAGCCGCGAGAAGGACAAGACCGGTACCTTCTACCTGCTGCAAATCCGCCCGATAGTCGACACCAAGGAGATGCTGGATGAAGATCTTACCACCATTCCCGACAACCGGGTGCTGCTCCGTTCCAACAACTCATTGGGACATGGCATCATGAACGAGATACATGACATCATCTACGTGAAGACAGACGACTATAGCGCCTACCACAACCAAGAGATTGCCTGGGAAATAGAGAAACTGAACCAGCAGTTCTTGGACGAAAGCCGCAACTATGTCCTCGTAGGTCCCGGACGTTGGGGCAGCAGTGACACGTGGCTCGGTATTCCCGTGAAGTGGCCACATATCAGCGCTGCCCGCGTGATAGTAGAAGCCGGACTGACCAACTACCGGGTAGACCCCAGCCAAGGAACCCACTTCTTTCAGAACCTGACCTCCTTCGGAGTGGGATACTTTACCATCAACGCCTTTATGAACGACGGCATATACAACCAGGAATTCCTGAATGCACAGCCTGCCGTACACGAGACGAAATACCTGCGGCATGTACATTTCTGCCAGCCGATGGTAGTAAAGATGGATGGCAAGAAGAAACTGGGAGTGGTGCTGATGCCTGAAGAATAAATAAATCAATCCGTCAGTCGGTGCAATACAATCATCACCACCTCTGCAGGAGCAAACATGCGGATGGCCTTCTGCGAAGTGCCGATACCGTTGGTGATAATCATCGGGATGTGCTTTGAGTTGTACTTCAGCCCGGAGAGGAACCGCTGCCCATAGTGTGAGGGAACTATCGGCGCGTAGAGTCCGAACAATGTCACTTGTCCTCCATGTGTATGTCCGGCCAGAATGAGGTCTGAGTTTGTCACCGGAACGTCCTCGGCATAGTCCGGTGTATGCGTCAGCAGGATTACGAAATCGTCGGGCGCCAGGCCGAGTGTGGGCGATGTGCCGTTCTTGCCCAAGTCGAAAGGATTGCGCACGCCCGCCACAAGAATCCGCTCACCACCACGCCGCAGGGTGTCCACCTTATGCTCCAGCAGATGCATGCCATAATGCCGCATTTCGCGCACGATGTCGTCATAGCAAGCCTCGTAGTCATTGTTGCCAAGCACGGCATAGGTGCCCAACGGCGTCTTCACTTGCGCCAGGGCAGCCATGACGGGCGGCACGTACTGGCAGCCTTCGTGAAAGTCACCGCCAATCAGCAGCACGTCGGCCTTCTGGTCTATGAGCAGGCGGACCAGGTCCTTCAATCCCTCCTCCTTCAGCAGGCTTTTGTAGTGCAGGTCGGAGACAAAGGCGATGCGGAAGCCCTCGAAGGCGGCAGGCACGTCCCGATGCGTGAAGTCGTACGTCTTAATGCGGCTGACGCCCTTATAGGCCGAACCTACGTGGATAGTTGTCGATGTGATTCTTGTGCCTCGCCGTACAATTGCCTTTTGTGCCGGTGACGTTTTCTTTATCTGCCGTTTCTTTGCCTTGCCCTTCGTCGGCTGGCGACAGACATTACGCAAATCAGACTGGTCAAAGGTGAACATCGGCGAAAGGCGGGCAGGCAACCCGATAGTATCGCCAAGCAGTGTGCTGTCTGCCTGCATGGCCGGCCGTGGCAGCGACACGGTAATCATCCGCTTGGAACGGCAGGAAGACAAGAGTAGCAGAGAAAGAATGGATATATAGACTAAGTTCTTCATCATAAGTGGGTGCAAATATAGGGATTTTCAGTATTTTTGCCGGCAGATGCCGAACTAAATTGGAACTACGATGAACGAGATTAAACAGAACTCACCCTACGCATGGTTTCTCGCCGCCCGCCCCAAAACGCTGACAGGAGCCATCATACCGGTACTGCTGAGTAGCGCCCTTGCCTTCAGCGACGGACAGTTCAAGACTGCCCCTGCCCTGCTGTGTGCCCTCTTTGCCTGCGGTATGCAGATTGCCGCCAACTTTATCAACGACCTCTTCGACTTCCAGAAAGGGACCGACCGCCGGGAAGACCGCCTGGGTCCGCAGCGCGCCTGCGCCGAAGGCTGGATTACACCAGCGACCATGAAAATCGGTATCGTCATCGCACTGACACTGTCTTGTCTGGCAGGGCTGGCAGTGTTGTCCACCGTCTGGGGGCAGCTGCCCCACGGAGGCTGGGAACTGGTGGTGCTGGGCGTGGTGTGCATACTGTTTGCTTTCCTCTATACCACGCTGCTCTCCTATCGGGGATGGGGCGACGTGCTGGTACTGGTGTTCTTCGGCCTCGTGCCCGTATGCGGCACCTACTACGTGCAGGCCTATACGCTGAACATGGATGTGCTGGTGTTGTCGCTCGTCAGTGGCCTCGCCATAGACACCTTGCTGATGGTGAACAACTATCGCGACTGCGAGCAGGATGCCGTGAGCGGCAAGTGTACGCTGGTGGTGCGCTACGGCAAAAAGTTCGGTGAAAATATGTATCTGGCATTGGGCATCGCCGCCATGCTACTCTGCTTCCGGTTTGTCTATACAGGTAAGCTGACTCCGCTGGAATTTATCTGGGCTCCCTGCGTCTATCTATACATGCACGCACTGACGTGGCGCAAGATGATACAGATAGGTAGCGGTAAAAAGCTGAACAGCATACTGGGCGAGACGTCGCGCAATATGCTGTTCCTAGGATTGCTGCTAGCTGTGGCGCTGAATTGAGAGGTTAGGGGTTAAGGATTAGCGGTTAGACCCTAATCCCTAAACCTTAACCCTTACCTCCATACATCTGTTCGTAATACTTCTGATAGTCACCGCTGGTCACTTCTTCCACCCACGGCTGGTTGTTCAGATACCATTCGATAGTTTTCACGATACCGACCTCGAACTTCGTCTCCGGATACCAGCCCAGGGCATTGGTAATCTTTGTGGGGTCTATGGCATAACGTTGGTCGTGGCCCAAACGGTCTTTGACGAAGGTGATAAGGCCTTCGTTTATCCAGCTGGCATCAATCGTACCGTCGGCTGCTTTTACTTGCTTCTTCAATACTTCGCGGTAACGGGGAGTCTCTTCCATCAAGCGGCGGACAGTGGCAATGGTGAGCTTTACAATTTCAAGATTGGTCTTTTCGTTGTGACCGCCTACGTTGTACACCTCGCCTTCCACACCCTCGCGGACAACGAGGTCGATGGCTTTACAGTGGTCTTCTACGTAGAGCCAGTCACGCACGTTACTGCCGTCGCCATAGACAGGGAGGTTCTTGCCTTCGAGGATATTCTTGATGATGAGCGGAATCAATTTTTCCGGGAAGTGGTAAGGACCATAGTTATTAGAGCAGCGGGTAATGGTAACGGGCATCTTATAGGTGTCGTGATAGGCCATCACTACCATATCGGCACTCGTCTTGCTGGCGCTGTAGGGGCTGTGCGGACAAAGCGGAGTTTGCTCCGTGAAGTAACCTTCGGCACCAAGTGAACCGTAAACTTCGTCGGTAGATACCTGATGGTAACGGACGCCTTTACGCCAAGTAGGATAACCGGAATCGTCCTTACCCGTGACCCAGGCACGGCGGGCGGCGTCAAGCAGGTTCTGTGTACCCAGAATGTTGGTCATCAGGAAAAGTTGGGGATTCTCTATGCTACGGTCTACGTGGCTTTCGGCAGCAAAGTTCACCACGTAATCGAATTTATATTTAGCAAACAGTTCATCGGCAAGCACACGGTCGCAAATGTCGCCTTTTACAAAGAAGCAACGTTCGTCGTCAATGTCGTTGGCAATGGTACCCAGATTGCCTGCATATGTCAGGGCATCCAGTATCACCACTTCAATATCATTATGTTTTGCCAGGATGTATTTAATATAATTGGCACCGATAAATCCGGCAGCACCGGTTACGAGATAGGTTTTCATGAAAATGATTAGCGATTAATGATTAATGAAATAACTAAAGTAAATAATAATACCAGAATAAGGGGCGACAGAAACATATAGGCACATCCTCATTCCGTCAGCGTTTCGACTCGGCCAACTCCATCAGATATTTGCCATACTCGGTCTTGCCAAGCTGTTCGCCCAGACGATACAACTGGTCTACATCTATCCAGCCCTTGCGCCAAGCAATCTCTTCGATACAGCTGACACGGAAACCTTGGCGGTTCTGGATGGTAGCCACAAAATTACTGGCTTCCAGCAAGCTGTCGCAGTTGCCTGTATCAAGCCAGGCAAAACCACGGCCGAAGAGTTCCACTTTCAGCGTACCTTCATTCAGATAGAGACGGTTGAGGTCGGTAATTTCGTATTCGCCGCGGGCGGAGGGCTTCAAGGAAGCGGCTTTCTCTGTCACGGTGGAATCGTAGAAGTAAAGACCGGGGACGGCGTAGTTACTTTTAGGTTCTGCGGGTTTCTCTTCCAGCGAAATGGCTTTGCCGTTGGCATCAAACTCCACAACGCCGTAAGCACGGGGGTCCTTGACGTAATAACCGAAGATGCAGGCCCCTTTGTCGATGGAAGCGGCACGCTTCAGCATGGCCGAGAAGCCTTGACCGTAGAACATGTTGTCGCCCAAGATGAGGCATCCCGGTCCGCCGTCCAAGAACTCTGCACCCAGCACAAAGGCTTGTGCCAGTCCATTGGGATTCTCTTGTATCTTATAGGAAAAGGACATGCCGAGTTCTTCGCCGGTTCCCAGCAGCTCGCGGAACATGGACAAGTCACGTGGAGTAGAGATGATAAGCACTTCGCGAATTCCCGCCAACATCAATGTAGAGAGCGGATAGTATATCATCGGTTTGTCATAGACAGGCATTATCTGCTTGGAGATAGCCTTGGACAACGGATAGAGACGAGTGGCACTGCCACCTGCAAGAATAATTCCTTTCATATTTCAGTTCTTTTTCGGTGATACTTCAAAATGGAGAATAAAATAAGAAGGAGGACGATGCCCCACGGCTCTACTTGCTATTCGGGCACAAAGATAATGGAAAAATTCGATTAAGTGAAGGCTTGGTTTCATCTTTTTGCTTCGTTGCTTTGCTTACTCCGGTACATTGTTTTGCTTATTTCAAAAAGATACGCCATTCACCCCAGCAGACAACGGACATTACTTCAGTGCGCAACAGCCATCACCCCTTGATGAAACGGTCTTTACCTTAGCACGTAACGGCATTTACCCTATAGTGTAACGAGATTTACCCTACAGTGTAACGAGATTTACATTAGAATGTAACGGCTTTTACACTGTAGAGTAAACAATCCGTAAATACAGTCTGCTGATAATAAACAAGCTACGTCATCGGTCAGCAAGTTCTATCACCTCCAAATCCTTGAACGTTCCCCCATCAACCGCAAAGCGTACCATCGTACGTACCTTATGGAAACCTTGAATGCCCGCAGCACCCGGATTGATGTGCAGCACGTCCAACGTCTTGTCATACTTCACCTTCAGTATATGTGAGTGCCCGCTGATGAACAACTTGGGTGGACGCACCAGAATGCTGCCTTTGATGGAAGGGTCGTAGTTGCCGGGATAACCGCCGATATGTTTCATCAGCACTTCTGCCCCATCTACCGTGAAACGGAGAATCTGCGGATAGAGCTGCCGTATCTCCTGCCCGTCAATATTGCCATACACGGCACGGAAGGGACGGAAAGCCGCCAGCTTCTGTGCCACTTCCAGCGAACCGATGTCACCGACGTGCCAGATTTCGTCACAAGACTCGAAATATTGCAGGTACTTTTCATCCCAGTAACCATGCGTATCTGATAACAAACCAACTTTTGTCATTTTTCCTTTGTTTATTAGGACAAAGGTAATTATATTTGGGGAGAATACAATGTGATTAACACATCAACACCATGGAGAACAGATATTTCAAACGTGACATCAGCTGGCTGTCTTTCAACTACCGCGTGCTGCTGGAAGCCGAAGACGATACACTGCCATTATACGAACGCATCAACTTTATTTCCATATACTCCTCCAATCTGGAAGAATTCTACAAGATACGTGTGGCCGACCATAAGGCCATAGCCACCGGAGCCTCGCAAAGCGACGAAGAGAGTGTGCAATCCGCTACCGAGCTGGTAGATGAAATCAACCGGGAAGTCAACCGCCAACTGGAGGAGCGTATCCGCATTTACGAACAGAAGATACTGCCCGCCCTGCGGAAACATCACATCATATTCTATCAAAGCCGCAACGTGGAACCGTTTCACCACGACTTCGTGCGCAGCTTCTTCCGTGAAGAGATATTCCCCTATCTGGCTCCGGTGCCCGTAAGCAAGGACAAGGTGATTTCATTCCTGCGCGACAACCGTCTCTATCTGGCCGTGCGGCTTCATCTGAAAGGAGCTCCCGTCGGTTCTCCAAACCGCATCCAGTATTTCGTGATGAAACTGCCGTACAGCAAAGTGCCGCGCTTCATCCAGTTGCCCAAGGTGGGGAAAGACTATTATCTGATGTTCATTGAAGACATCATCAAGGCCAATCTGGATACCATCTTCCCCGGTTACGAAGTGGACAGCAGTTATTGCATCAAGATTTCACGCGATGCGGATATTCTGATAGACGATGCCGCCAATACCTCCGAAATCATCGAACAGGTGAAGAAGAAGGTAAAGAAACGCAAGATAGGCGCCGTGTGCCGTTTTGTATACGACCGCGCCATGCCTCAGGACTTCCTCGACTTTCTGGTAGATGCCTACCGCATAGACCGCCGGGAGATGGTTCCGGGCGACAAGCACCTCAACATGGAAGATTTGCGGCATCTGCCCAATCCCAACCAGAGCGTGCGTCCCATCAAGAAACCCCAGCCCATGAAGCTGACCTGCCTGGACGAACGCGAATCCATCTTCCGCTACGTGGAGAAAAAAGACTTGCTGCTGCATTATCCCTACCACTCCTTCGACCACTTCATCCATTTCCTATATGAAGCCGTCCACGAACCCACCGTACGTGAAATCATGGTAACTCAATATCGTGTAGCCGAGAACTCCACCGTCATCAACACCCTGATAGCCGCCGCACAGAACGGAAAGAAAGTCACCGTCTTTGTAGAACTGAAAGCACGCTTCGATGAGGAGAACAACCTCGCCACCGCCGAAATGATGAAGGCCGCAGGCATCAATATCATCTACAGCATACCGGGACTGAAGGTACATGCCAAAGTAGCCCTCGTGCTCCGCCGCGACAAGGAAGGGCACAAAATGACAAGCTACGCCTACATCAGTACCGGTAACTTCAACGAGAAGACTGCCACCCTCTATGCCGACAGCGGACTATTCACCTGCAATCCGATGATTGTAAACGACTTGCATAACTTGTTCCGTACTCTGCAGGGAAAGGAAAATCCGGTGTTCCACCGCCTGCTTGTGGCCCGTTTCAACTTGATACCGGAACTGAACCGTCTCAT
This sequence comes from Bacteroides sp. L10-4, assembly GCF_013373675.1. Classification (NCBI taxonomy): domain Bacteria; kingdom Pseudomonadati; phylum Bacteroidota; class Bacteroidia; order Bacteroidales; family Bacteroidaceae; genus Bacteroides; species Bacteroides sp. L10-4. Next base: position 15,019 of record NZ_JABXJH010000033.1, on the reverse strand, counting down.
CAGCCACGAGATGCAACTCGCCCAACAAGGCAAACGGGGACGGATTATCCTAAAGATGAATGCCCTGCAAGACCCCGCCATGATAGACCGCCTCTACGAAGCCTCGCAAGCCGGTGTAGAGATAGACCTCATTGTCCGCGGCATCTGCTGCCTCATCCCCGGAAAGGAGTACAGCCGCAACATCCGCGTGACACGCATTGTGGATACCTTTCTGGAACATGCCCGTGTGTGGTACTTCGGCAACGGCGGCGCACCCAAGCTCTTCCTCGGCTCGCCGGACTGGATGCGGCGTAACTTGTACCGCCGTATCGAAGCCGTCACCCCCATTCTGGACCCGGACTTGAAGCAAGAGCTCATCGATATGCTATCCATACAACTGTCGGACAAACGGAAAGCCTGCTTTGTGGACGACCAGTTGCGAAACCGCTGGAAGTCGTCACGACCGCAAAAGGAGAAGGTACGGTCGCAATATACCTTTTATGAATACTTGAGAGAGAAAATATAAACAACTCTGCCCCAATACACCTCCGGCTCAACTGTCTTTTATAGGACACAGACGTACGGCAGTTCCTCCACTACGTGCTTGCCGAATGGTGAGGGTATCACTATAAGTCACTTCGCGCTCTTCTATAAGTATAGCAGCAGGACATGTCTCATAATCGGCCTCAGGAGCATCACGATAAATAGTAGCCAGATATCTTTTATCTGTATCGAGAAAAGACAGACTGATATTAGCCGTTCGTTCCTCATCTCCCGTGATGCTGCCTATATACCAGCATCCCTCTCCTTTATCGCAACGGGCAATAGTAACATAACTACCAATGCATGCTTCCGGCACTACTGTTCTGCTCCAATCTGTAGGACAAGATACTATAAAATTAAAAGGTTCCGGATTAGCCTCGTAATTCTCTATTTCATCCGAAGCCATTTGTAACGGTGAATAGAGCACCACAAACAGCGCCAATTGTTTGGCCAGTGTGGTATGTACACGTGTCTGTGGCATTACATCGTTAACAAACCGAAACGTCACCGGTGTAAAGTCCATCGGGCCTGCCAACCCACGAGTGAAAGGCAATATTACGGTATGAGAAGGAGGATTTCCACCATCTACATCCCAAGCGTCCCATTCTTGTCCACGTACCCCCTCTTGTGTCATCAGATTAGGAAAAGTACGCTGCAAACCTGTAGGAATCACCGGTTCATGATTATCAATACAGATACGGTGACGGGCAGCAGCCTCTATTACCTTGCGATAATGAAGTACACCAAACTGACTGCTATGATATTCTTTCCCATCAAGCAAATCGCCCACATAACCCGTTTTTACTTGATGCACACCATATTTCTCATAGAACTTGAAACCATCTTCCATCTGATTTTCATAATTGGAAACATTACCGCCAGTTTCATGATGTCCTATCAAAGCTACTCCTTTGCTACGCCCATAATCAGTAATACGTTGTATATCAAAATCGGTATAAGGTTTTGTGAAACTAAATTTCCAAGTAGCCCAGTCTTCATTCCACCCTTCCACCAGTACACCTCCCAAATTATTGGCAGCAGCAAAATCGATGTGACGCATTGTATTCTCTGTTGTGGCCCCATGATGGGGACCGGCATGCCAGGTGTTATGCTTCATGTGATAAGTCCACCAAATTCCAATATAGCGCATAGGTTGTATCCAGGAAGTATCGGTTATACGACAAGGTTCATTAAGATTTAACATGAGACGGGAAAGAAGCAAATCACCGGCAGATTCAGCCACTATCATTGTACGCCAAGGAGATACACGAGTATCGGTAACACGTACTTTCTCACCTGTACTCCAAGGTGTAAGAGCCGCACGTAATGTAACCGTTTTATTATCTTCAAGTTGTTCAACCGGCTTCAAGTTCATGGCAGCATAATCTGTAAGATTTGCTTCATGAATAGCCAAATAAAGGCTATCTGTTGTCTCAATCGTCACCGGAGTGCTTACCCATCCCATCTTACTAAGAGGTTTTTTCTCAAATAAGGCTTCGTAAAAACGAACTCCTTTCACTGGAATACTCCAAGCATCATAATCTGCAGGAAAAACGAATTCAGTCACTTCGTCATCAATAAGAAACTCTTGTAGCTGTTGCTGGCGAGGGAACTCATACCGGAATCCCATCCCATCATCAAAAAGACGAAAAATAATATTCAGTTCCCGCTCCAACGATGTTTCTTCCTTGAGGCATACCCTCAATTCATTATAATGATTTACAATTTCAGCCTCTTCCCCCCATACTGGTTGCCACACATCATTATGCGAATCATGCTTAACCTCTTTTAGAACGAAACCAGTCAAAAGATCTGGCGCATCCTTCAAAACCAATCCCAGACGTGAAGGAAGTAAAATATTCTTCCCCGCATGTCTTAAACAATATCGGGGAGCACCTTCTTCATCAAGTGTAAACTCTAAAGAAAGTTTTCCATTTGGAGAGGTCAACTTGATATGTTCCTGCTGGCATGAAATCATCCATAGGCCTAAACATAAAGCAAGTATAATCTGTAGCGTTTTTTTTAGTTTCATAGTCATTACCGAATTTAATTTTATATATCCAATTCTTATTTTATAAGTCTACTGACAAACAGTCCCTTTCCTTCCTCAGCCGGAATAACACAGAAGTTTACGAAACCACAGACAGACTCCGGTTCAAGCAACGTAGCAACCAAATTTCCTAAAGGTTGTGCCAAAGGTACCAACCAACTACCTATTGGAAGTTCTACATTATCTTCATAGACATCCGTTTCTACATTTACCGGACGAATCCCCTCCCATTCCTTCTCTGCACGATACAGGCGGGTTACTTTGTAACGCTCAACTTTTGCTTTTTGTACATGGGTAACTTGTTCAATGTGTACACCCAACGCTCGAAGCCTACATACTGCTTCTGTACAGAGAGCATCGAGCAGATAAGCCTTAGGGCGAGTACGCACCAATTGAGGTGTTGCTTGCATGGCATCAAGGGTTGGCAGTTCAGTCTTAAACAGTTCATTGGCCTTATAATCGATAAAAGAGACTACATGACGTACAGTATCCGAAGTGAAAGTAACATATATCGGTTCAGTAGCTTTCAAGGTGCGCTTCCTGGCTTGTTCTACCTTACGTTTAATTGAAGTGCGATGTTGCGCAGCAGTAACCAACGTTTGCCGTGCCACCAAGAAACCGCATTCACTACGACGTGCAAAACACTCCGGTCCCAATCCAATACCTCTTATTTCGACAAAAAGCGATACAGCCCCCGTCAATGCTTGAAAAGTAGAACTGGACTGCGGACTTTTAGCACCTTTTACAAGAACAAGGGAACCATCTGCCACACGGGGAGTGAAGTAGAAACCGGAAGTATAACCGGCACTATTTAAAACGACCTCTGCCTCACGACGAAAAAGTTCTTCAGACAGCGTACGTAAAGCTAAAGGCGCATTAAGATGTCCGGTAGGTAAAAAAAGTACATCAGCAGCATTTGCTGTCGGCACTCCACGTAATAAGTTAAACTCACGACGTAAAGGTGTATATTCATGAATATCAAGAGCTACATCCGGATTCCATTGCTGGTAGGACTGCTTCAACAACAAAGTGACAGCATCCTCTAATTTGCTCTGATCGCGATTCAAATCGTAGCCATCGGCTGAACGACGTTGCTGAATGGCATAACCATCAACATTGGCTATAGGAACCAAAGCCACAGCTATATGATTCAGCAATTCACGTCCTTCTTTTTCACAAAGTAAGTAACGGACAAGCATGCATACAGCCTCAGCACCTGCCGGCTCGTTACCATGCAGTGCCGCTTGAATCCATACCCTTACCTTCTTCTTGTCGGGAGTACCCAAATAAAATACCGGAATGGTACGTCCTTGTTTGGTTACACCAATATTCTCCATATATGCCAAACCCGGAGAACGTACAACCAATTGTTGTAAATAGTCCTTTATCTCATCAACCGATGCCAATCCGCTACCGTAAGGTTTACTTAGAGTAGGTGTCTCACGGTCAAATTTGGGGTCAGGATAGAAACTTGCAGTTACTCCAGCAGGTTGCTTCGACTGATTTCTATTCCATAACACAAGATTAGCTAATACCACTTCTTGTGCTATCCTCTGTAAATAAAGAGCTGTTTCAGACGGTAGACCTGCATAATAATCGCTGCTAAAAGGCTCACCAAAAAAAATTGCATAAAAGACACAAGCCGCCAGATAACTTCCTGCAGGACTAGGATGGCTGCCATCAGAATTATACAACTGCAAACTTGGACACTCTCTACGTACACGTCTCCATGCCTCACCCACAGGAGCACAATAAGCATCAAGGACATCAGCCATTTCCAAATAGTTTTCCGTAAGTTGCTGCTGCATTCCTTCATAAGTATCATTATTACGCCCCCATGTCATATAACAGACACTTTTTCCTTTTGGGGCATAAAGACGGCGTAAACTATCTAACTGCGCCGCAGGATGGAATACATTCTTCTTTACCCATTCCTTTTCACGAGTAGGTGCCTTGCTCTGTTCCTGCATCACCATATAATCCCATCCTCCTTCACGAATCGCCTCTAATGTTTGCGTATTGGCTGCATGCTGTCTCAAGTACCAACCAGGGTTAGCAACCTGGCGCACTGATATTTTTTTTCCACATGAGGATGCTAACGATTGGACTTGCAATGGCAAACGATTAAAAAAAGTATAGCTGTTACCTATAAAAAGTACCCGTAAAGAATCTGTCGTCAATAATGGCACAGCTTGTTTCCCCATAGGGACAGCCTCATGCCCGATGCCGCACTCTTCTATCTTGCGCCAATGGCATTCCCAACCACGGGATGCAGCCAACTGGTGAATATAAAGCCAGAAACTACGCCCACGCTCCATACGGTTTCGTCCTTGTCGTTCAGCTTCAGGAGTCTTGCGTAGAAAAGACTCACGTATCGTATCTCCCAAAGCCAGCTGTAGTATGATAGGTTTTGACAAGTATTTTTTTATCTGTTCAGATGAAATATAGGGGATACCAGCCGTACCATAAGGATATGTCTGGGCCAAATCTGGAAAAGTATACCAACCGGGAGAACTTATAATAGCTTTTTCCACATAAGGACTATCGTGAAAAAGCATGAAACGCTGTACAAATTGCCCACCAGCAGAATGACCATAAATCATATATCCTTTGCGCATGCTTCCCGTAAATTGACGCACATATTCAAATAGTTTATCAACCAACACTGGTGTAATTTTTTCGGGAGCATTAGCTACTGTATGGGCAGCATTCATCACCCCCACCTCCTGATAGTCTGCCAAAGGATAAGATTTCAAATCAAAGTGAGGTATAAAAAGCATAAAACCCTTTCTCTCCGCTTCTTCTTTCCAACCGTCCAAAAGATAACGATAGCCGCGGTCTCCTCCTTCAAAGACAAATACAATAGGCATTTGTTTGATATCCCCCTGGGAAGGTATATAATAATGTACATCTACCGGGCGATCGGCAAAAGGAGGGTATTGACTATAAGTAAAGAAATGTTCACCTCTTGGCCTTTCCAAAGTCTGTTTCGCTATTGCAGATAAACAAATACAGAGGAATCCAATATAAAATATAATCAGCTTCTTCATAATTCGTACCTTCCCTTCTTTACTATTGTACCATCTTGCATTACAAATTTACCACGGGCAATGACATCTGTAAGCTGCAAATCTTCCGCCAAAAAACACAAGTCTGCATCTGCTCCTTGTGCCACAATACCTTTAGCTCGTAATTTCAGATTACGAGCCGGATTGGATGTTATCAATGTAATCGCCTGTTCCAATGGTACCCCCTCCTCATTGACTAATGCAACTACCTCCTTGAAATTTAAATTCAAAGGAGCAGGACGATAAATTATTTCTCCAGTTTCAGGATTCACCCTGCGTACACCACCATGGCCATCACTAGAAAAAGTAATGCGATCAAGGGGGACACCAGCTTGCAATGCACGTATCACACAACGATGGGGAGTATCAAACTTTGAGCCACCAGTCGAAAAATCAATCATTCCACCTAATTTACCAAATTCTACAGCCTGCATAAAAAGAGCTTCAGTACGTATCAGATGAGTAGGAGACAGATAAGATATCAGTGTAGGATAGTGACGAGCAATATTGAGTAAGAGCTCGATACCTTCCGGAAGTGCTCCCAAATGAATGTGGAGAATTCCTCCTTTACCAGATGTAAATCCCCCTAAACGTACCTGATGTATAATACGTAATATCTCTTGCTCTGTCGGAAACGGACTACGGTCATCACTCATCGCCAGCTTACAGCCAATAACTTTATCTATGAAGATAAAATCGTCAGCCACACTATTCATCAATGTTTTGGTAGGCAATCCGTAATAACTTGTCAGCATATAAGCCGACAATCCGTCATCGTCAATAGCTTTGGCCTTGGCATAAAGCGTAGTAAGTTCTTTGGCAAATCCATCAGTACCAAGCATACCCAATACAGTAGTAGTACCAGATGCCACCAGTTCGCTCATAGTCACCTCGGGGACTAATGAGGCATAACCTTGTTGCCCTCCTCCACCAGTAATATGTACATGCTGATCTATAAATCCCGGAGTAACAATTTTACCTTGCACGTCAATAGTATGGCAAAATGATTCATTCAGTTCAATTGTCTTTGAAATATGCGCAATCTTTTCTCCGCATAGCAAAATGTCTGTTTTACCAAGATAGGCAGGAGCATATAAATTTGCATTCTTTATCAATGTAAACATAGCTGTCGATTAATTTTAGAAAGTGATAAGATGATAAAGTATCAAGAAAACAATTCCTCCTATTAAAGGAAATGTATTACGCCTTGCCAACTCCACTGATGACACACCGGCTACCCCGGCAATGGCAACAATGACTCCGGCAATAGGAGATGCGGCACGTCCCATGCTTGCCGCCAACTGCAAAGGAAGTATCAATGAAAAAACCGGCAAACCAAGCTGAGTGGCTATACCCGGCAATAAAGGACCAAATGAAAAAAAGGCTGCATTGCCACTTCCCATCAGCATGGCAGCTCCAAAAATAATGAGAGTAAAGATTGCGGCAATAGCTAATCCCGAAAGTCCGATATGAGAGGAATAACCCACCAATGAATCAATAAATCCCAAACCAATCAGTCCTTTAGAGAAAACTTCTGAAGCTACAATCAATGTTACAACTGAAATAAACACATTTCCCATGCCTTTCCAAAAACTTGCAAAAACGTTAAAAGTAGTACGCACACTACGAGTATGAAACAACACAAATACCAATGATAAGAACAGAGAAAAAAGCATAGCAGTAGTGGTACCCAATGTTACAGTAGGCTGAAACAGTCCCACAAAAGGTGAAAAGAAAATGAGAAGAGCCAAAGGTAATACCGGGAGTAGCGCAAAAGCCAATGGAACATCCGGTTTTTCTACTAATGAGGTTGCAGTCACATTTGACACCTGCAATATGCCATCCTGCTGTTTCTTTGCATCTTTTTTATCAAAATAACGGTTATTGAAATAGAAGAGTACCATTACAACCAAGGAAGTAGGAATTACTAAAGGAAGTTGATGAGTGATAAAATATTCCACATTGGATTGTCCTATCAATTCGGCAGCCATAGCAGTATTTGCCGACCCCGGTCCCTGATCAAATAGAGTAGCAGCGGCAATGACTGACAATGCTGTAAGTTGGCTTACTCCCAAACTAATTAAAACAGGATAAACCGAAGCCACAAGCAACAATCCTAATCCGGCAGCTGAAGGAGTAGTAATAAAAAGTAATTGTCCAATAGGAATAACTATAGTAGCCGCCCAATAAGGATAACGTCGAAAAAGACCTAATGGCTTCATGGAAATATAGACCAATGCATTAGTAGCCTTTATGTTATTCATGAAAGCTACATAACCGCCAATTGTCATTATCATAAACCCTGCACGCGCCAAATTAGAAAGAAAAACTTCCTCTATCATCCTTACCAAATCAAACACCACCATTCCCGTAGCTTCACTAGGTACTACCGAATGCACTTGCATGAAAAAAGCAGCTGTAAGCATTAATAAACCGGAAAGCATCAAAAGACCTTGAGGATTGAGCTTACGATAAAGACCTACCGCTGTAATCCCTACCATAAGAAGACTAAAAATGAAAGCCAATTCGGACATGATGTATCAAGATATTAAGTTTTTGTTTTCTTTTGAATATATGAATCTAAATCAGATATAAACACCGATATATACAAAGCCGTTTATATGCGGTATTTATATCTGACTATTATCTATCAATACCCCGGATTATTTTCCAAAGGATTACCAGTATTGGCATCAATGAATGATTGCGGCAGCGGGAAAAGGACAGGAGTCTCATATTCATCCATACCACGTCCTGCAATACCAGCTATCTCATTGAGTTCACGCATGCGACGTTTGAAATAGTTATTGGTATCACGTTCGTCACCACCATTTTCTTGGCAAACACGTACCAATGTATGACGACGTTCTTCCTCCGTAAGCAGTTCACGGCTGCGTTCATCAAGAATGAAATCCATACCACCGATTCTAAGATCATCTTCAGTAATACTTACAGCATTGGAACGATTACGTACTTTATTTATCCATTTAATGGCCTCGCCTACTTGATTACTCTTGTAAAGAGCCTCTGCATAAAGTAAATATGTATCTGCCAAACGTAAATAAACAATGTCCGCATAGTGTCCATCATTAGCTGCATTAGCCAAAATAGGTGGAGTATAATCCCATTTACGAGTAGTAGGCCAATCATATTTTTTAATGGAAGTAGAAGTTAGCATGGCTGCATTAACCGTAGTATCAATAAGTGCAGTACCACCTAAATCAAATACCTTGGTTACATTGCCGGCAGCATCTACATCATTAATACTCCATACGATAGCATTGGCAGATACACGGTCATCTTGTTCTCCCATTCCTTTATAATTGTACAAACGAAGTGCTCCTCTGGAAGGAACTACACGTCCGGCTCCCTTACCACCATTAGCTTGCCAAAAGACTTGTGCAAATGAACCTTCACCACCGTTATTGATATAGTCCGGATTATGCTGGTTTGTCTTTTTACAATCGCCATCATTAGCATAATAGTTCTTATAAGTTGTAGTCATATAGACATTTGCAGTACCATAGGCACTATTCTCCTCTTCTGTGTTAATGAAAGCCAGTAACACCTCCGTATTTCCATCAGCATACATAGGAGTATAAAATACGTCAATAAAAGGACATCCATCATTGGAAGCATTACTACCAAAGCGTTGATTTATAAGGGAATATTCTCCACTTTCCACTAATGGTTTCAGTACTGAAACTGCTTTTTCAGCATTACCTTCTGCCAAATAAAGTTCACCCAAATAGTGACGTGCCACAGCACCAGAGACTTTACTATTATTAGAAGTACGCAAAGGAAGGTTATCGACTGCAAACTGGAAATCTTCTGCCATCACTTCGCGAATACTACTCAAGGAAGCACGCTCCCAATCATCACGATAATTCAATCCTGTAATTTCTTGTGTTGAAAGGGGCACTGCACCAAATGAATAGGTAAGGTGACGGTAAGCCCAAGCACGGAAGAAGCGAGCTTCGGCCAACACCTCATTTTTACGATTTTCAGCATCAGCACCACTTCCCCAGTTAATATCATCATTGTCAGCTCTTGAGATAACCATATTGGCAGTATTGATGATACGATATCCCCACTGGAAAATATTATTCCAAATAGCAAGATCAGTGTAAGTTATCTCTTTGGGATTGTAGAGGAACTTCATTTCCGCATGACTATTATTGGCCCATGAATTATCTACCCCTCCACCCCAGGCAGAATGCAGACAGAGCGCAATACTTCCTCCCATTGCATCAGCACGGCGATACTCTGCACGCATAAGACCATAAAGAGGCGTTATCATCGATTTAAATCCATTGTAATCTACAAGTAAATTTTCTGGATAAAGTGCATCACGAGGATCTTCCTTAAGAAACTTATCCTCATTACAGCCGCCCATAGTGAGCAATAATACTGTAAACACTAAGACATTGAAATATGTTATTTTTTTCATATGTGCAATTTCATTTTAGCTTTTTATGATATATTACTCTCATCAAATATCTAACTTTAGTCCAAAAGTGAACGAACGTACTGGAGGAGCAGCCAATTGATCATTGAGAAATTCCGGATCCATACCTGTCCAGCCAGTTATTGTAGCCAAATTCTTAATGTTCATGTAAAGATTGAGCCGTTTGACGAAAGTACGACGCAACCATTGTTGTGGGAAATTATAACCCAATGTAACGTCGGAAATACGTAAGAAATCTGTCTTTTCATAGAAACTGGCTCCCTCTGGATTCACATCACTATTCAAACTATTTTTCGGATAGCTATTCGTAGGATTCTCTGGAGTCCAAAAATCCACCAAAAAGCGGTTCTGGCGATATGAATTATGGCTTGTATCATACAAGGCATTCAGATGGGTTTGTCCTAACTGAGCCGTTAAGAACACACTCAGAGTGAAGTTTTTGTACTCAAAAGTGTTCATCAAACTCATATTTACTTTAGGAATAGCCGACCCTATAATAGTCTTATCAGCCGTTGTAATATCGTTACCATCTACATCAAGGTATTTCACATATCCAGGATACGAATTACGATAGTTAGGATCTTGCTGCCCTGTCGGGTTAGACGGATCAGCAATCTGCCATACACCGATAATTTTATAATCATAGTTCACATTGATAGGTTCACCAATAAACCACTTGGAAGCCACATCATCAACCGGCTTTCCATTAGCATCATACAAACCAACATCTACAATCTCCGAACGATAGTGTGAGAGGTTGAAAGAGGTGCTCCAGCTAAAACTCTTATGTGTAATGTTATTAGAAGTTATCTGGAATTCAAAACCACGATTACGGGTCTGTCCACGATTCTCAGTAATAGAGCCAGTACCATTAATGGTAGGAATAGAACGGGAAAGCAGCAAATCTTTGGTTTTAGACCAATAAATATCAAATGAACTCTGAATACGTCCATTCCAAAGTGCAATATCAAAGCCAGTATTAATAGATGTAGTAGTTTCCCAACCTAAACCGGGCGAAGCTAACTTCGACGGATAGAAACCAAACTGTGCAGTATGATCATCATTCAGATAATTGTAAGTTGAAAGATTAGGTAGTGTACTATAAGCACTGATAGCCTCATTGCCATTTTTACCCCATGACAAGCGATATTTCAGATTGCTAATGGTTTCACTTATAGGCTTGTCTTTAAAAAAAGATTCATTGGAAATATTCCATCCAATAGCGGCTGAAGGAAAAACGCCGAATTTAGAACTTTCACCAAAAGCGGAGTAACCATCACGACGAGCAGTAAGAGTCAACAAGTAACGATCATCATAAGTATAATTCAAACGCCCCATTTGTGAAATATGATTTTCTTTATAATAATTGGAATTACCAGACATTGTGGCAGCTTTAGAAATCTGGTAATAATACATCACATCATTGGGAAAATTCTTACCTTCCATTGTATTCTGTTCATATTCCTTGCTTTGAGCAGAATATAATCCTGTGAAAAATATACGATGTTTACCAAATTCACGTTGATAAGAAATAATATTCTCCAAAATCCATTCTTCTGAATGCCAGTCATCAGTATTCAATACGCCATTAGCACTAGCTCCTTCGTAGGTATCCAAACCTTGATAATTCTTATAGGAGCTGTTTTGGTAAGTGAAGCCTGTATTCAATTTATAGCTCAGCCCTTTAATAAAGGGAAACTTTACCTCAAGCACATTATTAGTGATAACCTTTGCACGGATATCTTTTGTCTTATTATTAAGAGATCCCAACGGATTAATGCTGAAAGCTGAAGAGGAGTCCTCAGTAGCAGAAAGTGTAAGTGAACCATCCTCGTTATAAGCATGTCCCAACGGAACTTGTTTTATAGCCCGCCAAAAAGAAGCACTGCTACCACTACGATCGTAGCGACCTAACTGTGTAGTAGTAGAAAATTTCAACCAACTATTAAACTCCTGATCAAGATTGAAACGTACATTATAACGCTTGAACTCATTGCCTACCGCAGTTCCTTTCACATCCGTATAGTTCAATGAAATGAAATAGCTGGTTTTGTTAGCTCCACCACGGAAAGAAAGGTTATGCTGTTGTTTTATACCGGTCTGTGTTGCCAACTTCATCCAATCAGTACTCTGACCGGCAGCATACATAGCTAATTCAGTAGGAGTAAAGTTATCTAACCAAGGTTCAGGATTCTCTTCTGTAGGAGGAGTAGTATTGGTAGCCTTGAAAGCTTCAGATTTATACTTATAGAATTCTTTGCCATTCATCATACGAGGTAAATTGATAGGCTGGTCAATAGTAACATAAGTATCGTATGATACCGTCAATCTGTCTTTCTTACCGCGCTTAGAAGTAATAAGGATTACACCGTTAGAACCGCGAGCACCATAAATGGCTGCTGAAGAGGCATCCTTCAATACTTCTATACTCTCTACATCATTGGGATTGATTTCCGACCATGGACCATCAAAAGGTATTCCATCAAGAATAACAAGAGGTTTATTATCGGCCGTAATGGAGTTGTTACCACGAATACGTGTAGTAGTAGACGAACCTTCAGCATTACTACCCGTCACACTAATATTCAATCCTGGAACTGCTCCTTGCAAAGATTGAATCAAATTAGCTTGTGGGCGACTTTCAAGTACATCCGAGTTAACCGAAGCAACCGAACCTGTAAGATCACTTTTGCGCTGTACACCATAACCTACTACTACCACCTCATCCAGTGCCTGGTTATCTTCTTTCAGTACAATCTTTAACGATGATGCGTCTTTCACCTGCAATGTCTTGGATATATACCCAATGAAACTTATCTCCATTACCGCCCCCTTAGTCACTGAAGCGAGTTTAAAGTTTCCTTCTACATCGGTAATGGTGCCCGTACCCGTACCTTGTATCACTACATTGGCACCGATTATCGGTTCTCCTTGTTCATCTGTCACATTTCCGTTAATATTCCATGTCTGTGCATGAAGTGAGCTTGAAAGTGACAGCATCCACATAAGACAGACAAGCAAAATACCACTTGCGTCTCTCGATTTTTGTCTGGTTTTCATAAATTACATTTTTAAGTTAATAGGAACTTGTGTGTAAAAAATCTCGAGAGCAAAATTAGACAATGTAACAACCGATTATATTCACTGGTAGAGGATTTGGTAAATTCACAAAGTTATATATTACTGATTATCTTTCAATTACAGACAGACTCAATAGATTTTCAGTAGTGATTTAAATTAAATCGGTAATCAAAAACATGTATATAGATAATTGCCATTCAATAGCTTAATACTATCGAATGGCAATTATCTATATACATGTGGGTAAAAAATGAGAGAAACGCTCAGTCTTCAAATTACTTTTTACAAACCTCTTTCACAGCTCGAAGAAATTCCTCCTTACTGAGCGAAGATTTATTTAAAGTTATAGAACGATTATTATATACGGTTTGCAGTGAACAGTGCAAAAATTCTGCAATCTTCTCACTATCCGTTACCCCCATTCGTATCAAAGCATGAATACGAAGTTCTGTATTAAGCCGCCCAGACTTCACTTCAATATGTTCTTCTGGACGTAGCAAACTATTGAAATGTTCTACGAAATCAGGGTATAAATGCAGAATAATAGAATCAAATTTCTCATAAAATTCCTTCATTTCATCGCTCATGGTAGAGGTAGAACTAATCATTTTCTTTAAATCTTCAAGTTGTCCAGCCTTTAATTTACGGTTCAATTTTTTACGATACTCCTCCATACGGCAAATATAGGACGAACAAAGTTTGAATACCTGACCAATATACTCCTCCTTAATATAATTTGTGTCACGTAGAACCAAATTGAGCTTTTGCAATTCACTATTAAGACTCTTCAACCTACCATTGGCCACATGTAGCTCCACCAAAGCTTTCCTACGTCTTCTTGTTTGCCTTCTCAAAAAGAAAAGAGCTATCAGCAATACAACAGTGAGAAAACTAATAAATAAAAGGAATAGCTTTAGCTGCTCCTGTTGCATATGATCACGCTCAATGTAACTTTGATGTATCCTTCTCTGCAACTTCTGCTGATGAAGCAGTCGTACACGGCTCTTAAAAGCTATACCGATATCAGAACAATAAGTACTATAACGATAGGCTCGGTCCAACTGACCTTGTTCATATAAATAGGAAGCCAATGCGTATAACGAACCAATATCACGATTCACAGCATATACATCAGCAATACCTGAGAGAATCATATTTTCCAGCCACTTGGTATGGTTGTGTTCTTTTTCATAAAGTAGAGCCAAGTTATAAGCTAAAATAGAATAATTACGACTATTAGGTAGAAGACGTTGTTTTTCTTTTTCCAACTCATCCCTAATAGCAATACGTTGTGCACCGGGAACATCTTGATATTTCCACACACGGCTATAAAGGTAGCGTGGCTCGTCAGGAGTGGCCGTCTGCAATACTGAATCTGAATATAACGCATAAAGTTGACCATAATATTCATGCAATGCATCATCACCTAATGAATAAAGCTGCAAACGCGAGCAGAGAGTACGCATCTGACCATAATAACGCGAACGTAAATAGCGAGGCATACTGGAAGAACAGAGTGAATGCATTACTTCAGAGGCTTGACTAAGCAAGCCATTAGCCGTATAAACAAAACCAATACCTAATAAAGATTCAATCTCACGATTCTTATCATGATATTGTCGTGCTAAATCAAGGCTTTGTGTAGTATACTTCATAGCCGAATCTGCATCATACACGCGATATTCTTGATAAATAGCCTGATTCATTAGTGTCCCATAAAAAATAGGGACTAGTTAAACATTAAATAAATTTGGCCCATTTGGTCCGAAACGGTCTTTGTCATATTGAAATTTAGTTTTGTCGAAGAGGTCTTTCAAGTGCGTTTTGTCA